>DGJU01000009.1:14044-18840 GCA_002387605.1 Alphaproteobacteria bacterium UBA4588
AGTCAGCTTTTAGGATGAGAGCCGGTCTTTGCGATAATTATGCATTCGCCGCATATTATCTGTTGCTGCATCAAGTGTCGTGCAGGCGGCGTCTGGAACAGGTGTGCCGGGACCAAAAATTGCTGCAACGCCTGCATCAAGCAGGAATTGATAATCCTGTTGCGGGATGATGCCGCCACAAATCACTAAAATATCCTCAGCGCCTTTTTCTTTCAGGTGCTGAACAAGCTCTGGAAGCAGGGTTTTATGCCCTGCTGCTAGGGATGAGACGCCAATAATATGAGCGCCTGTCTCAATGGCTGTATCGGCGGCCTCTTCAGGGGTCTGGAATAGCGTGCCAACATCAACCTCAATGCCAAAATCACCAAAGGCGCTGGCGATGACCTTGGCACCGCGATCGTGACCATCCTGCCCAAGCTTTGCCATATAGAGTTTTGGAACTTCGGATGTTTCATCCTGAAATTTCTGAAATGAGGCTTTTACGGCATCGATAGCAGGGCCACCACCATAAGCCTCTTGATAGATGTTTTTGACGACCTCAGGCTTGCCCGAATAGCGGCCGAACACATCGGTGAGTATCTGTGAGACCTCGCCAACGGTTGCCCGAACACGCATTGCATCAATAGCCAGCGATAACAGATTGCCGGTTTGCGTCGTCGCGGCTGTTGATATCGCGGCTAGCGCTGCGGTAACTGCATCATCATCGCGGCGTTCACGAATGGATTGCAAAGCCGCCATCTGTTTTTCGCGCACAGCGTCATTGTCAATTTCAAGCACATCAACAGCGATATCGTCTTCTGGCGTGAATTTATTGACGCCAACAATTACTTGCGCTCCTGAATCAATTCTGGCCTGACGCGCTGTCGCCATTTTTTCGATCTCACGTTTTGGCAGACCTTCTTGAACAGCAATGGTCATGCCGCCCATCTCCTGGATTTCAGTGATCAGCGCATCTGCTTTTTCGATCATCTCTGCTGTTAGATTTTCAACATAATAGGAGCCTGCAAGAGGGTCGACAGTATCGGTGATACCAGTTTCATTTTGTAGGATAAGCTGGGTGTTTCGGGCAATCCGGGCTGAAAAAGCAGTCGGCAGACCAATCGCTTCATCAAATGAATTTGTATGCAAGGATTGGGTCCCACCAAGGGTTGCGGCTAAGGCCTCAATGGTTGTTCTGATAATGTTGTTATAGGCATCCTGTTCAGACAAGCTCGCACCGGATGTCTGGCAATGTGTACGCAACATGATAGAGCGTTCATCTTGTGGCTGAAACAGTTTTTCCATCCAGTGTGACCAAAGATAGCGGGCCGCGCGGAGCTTAGCCGCTTCCATGAAGAAATTCATGCCGATACAGAAAAAGAAGGAGAGCCGGGGGGCAAAACTATCAACTGGTAAGCCCCTGTCAGTCGCTACTTTTACATATTCAAGCCCATCAGCAATTGTAAAAGCGAGTTCTTGTACAAGGTTTGCCCCTGCTTCCTGCATATGATAGCCAGAAATCGAGATGGAATTGAATTTCGGCATATTGCTCGCCGTATGCTCGATAATATCAGCAACAATCCGCATTGAAGGGCTGGGCGGATAAATATAGGTGTTTCGCACCATAAATTCTTTGAGAATGTCATTCTGGATGGTGCCAGATATCTTTTCAGCAGGCACACCCTGCTCTTCGGCAGCAACAATAAAGCTTGCTAATACAGGCAGAACAGCACCGTTCATTGTCATGGAAACAGACATGCTATCCAGAGGGATGCCGTCAAATAGACGTTTCATATCTTCGACTGTATCTATTGCAACGCCGGCTTTGCCAACATCGCCGCGTACCCGTTCATGATCAGAATCATAGCCACGATGTGTCGCAAGATCGAACGCAACAGACAGGCCCTTCTGGCCGGCATTTAGGGCGGACCTGAAAAAGTTATTGGTTTCTTCGGCCGTTGAAAAACCGGCATATTGACGGATGGTCCAAGGCCGGTGTGTATACATGCTTGCCCGCGGACCCCGCAAAAAAGGAGCCTCGCCAGGAAGGGAGCCCATATGCGGTAAGCCCTCTGCATCTTCGCTGGTATAAAGCGGCGCAATATCGATGCCTTCTGCAGTTGTTTTTGTCAGACTTTCTAGCGGCGCACCACGCAGCTCCTCAGACGCCTTTTTCTGCCAGGATGCCCGTTTGGCGCTGGCTATGTCTGCAGGTGTTTTTTTTGTCTTGGACATCGAATGACCCTGCCAAAAAGTGAAGAGTTTTAGACCTTACGTTGCTCGGTTTGCAGAATAGTGACGCTACCCCTCACAAACCGTTCAACGATGCGCTACCTACCCCTAATATATCACATGAGAGGCGTAAGACCAGAGGGTGATTAAACGCAGACAAAAAGAAGTAGGAGAATAATGAAAAGAACCCTACTGTAACGCGGTTGTGTGTAGGGGGTAATTTCCGGCTATGGTTTCGCGTCTTTTATCCTCATTAAGTCAGCATCAAATTGGCTTTCTGCTTATGTTGGTGACAGTCATGTGTTTTCCAGCGATGGATACTGTTGCCAAAATTCTAACCCAGACACAGCCTGTCTTGCAGGTTGTCTGGGCCCGCTATGCCGGACAGTTTTTGCTCTTGCTGATTGTGTTTGCGCCGCACTTAAAACGGGTTATGCATACCCGTTATCTTGGCCTTCAGCTCGCAAGGTCTGCAGCTCTTTTTTCAGCAACTATCTGTTTCTTTACGAGTTTGTTTTATCTTGATCAGGGTCTTGCGACAGCCATCTTTCAGGTGGCGCCACTGGTGATAACGATACTAGCTGTTCTGTTTCTGGGCGAGACAATCGGGATGAGGCGAATTGTCTGCCTGCTTGTTGGGTTTGTTGGCGCAATGATAATTATTCAGCCCCAATCATCAAGTTTTTCATTAGCCAGTCTTCTGCCATTATGCGCGGCAAGCCTGTATGCGAGCTATTCTATTCTCACCCGCTTTCTGGGGCCAAGCGAAGATGCCCGTACAACCTTGTTCTACACAGCAGGGTGCGGCGCGATTGCTAGTAGCCTTATTCTGCCTTTTGTGTGGGTGATGCCCGATAGCGGGATAACCATCTTATTGATGCTATCAATGTCGTTGTTCGGGAGTATTGGTCATTACAGCCTTATTCTGGCCCTCAACAAAGTATCGGCAACAGACCTTGCGCCGGTTAATTATCTCACCCTTGTGTTTGCGATGATCTGGGGCTTGTTGCTGTTTAATGAAGTACCGTCCGCGGCAACCCTCAGCGGAAGCGCGCTTATTGTTGGCTCTGGCCTCTATCTGTGGCAAAGAACACGCTCTCTGGAACAGGAAAAAACCAGCCGGTAAAAAACCAACAGGTAAAAAAACTAGCCTATTTTCGCCTACTAGCTTGTATGTTAATGTGGGCGGTATAGATTAAGCTTTATTCATTAAGTGCCTTTTTCTTCGGTAATAGCCGACATCCACTCGCTTTCTCAACAGGAGCTCTTTTTTATTATGGATAGCCTTAATACAACGACATCTTCTTCTAAGCCCGTTTTTACCTGGGATGACCCGTTAGAAATTGAGCATCAGCTCTCTGAAGATGAGCGTCTCATTCGTGATACAGCGCGCGCCTATGCAACTGATAAATTGCAGCCACGGATTGTCGAAGCATATCGCGAAGAAAAGACAGACCCAGCTATCTTTACCGAGATGGGAGAAATTGGCTTGCTCGGGGTAACAGTGTCACCAGAATATGGCGGCGTTGGCGCCAATAGCACAGCCTATGGTCTTGTTGCGCGTGAAATTGAACGGGTTGATTCAGGCTATCGCTCGATGCTGTCTGTTCAGTCATCGCTGGTCATGCATCCTATCGAAAGCTTTGGTACTGAAGAGCAGAAACAAAAATTCCTGCCACGCTTGGCAACAGGTGAGTTTATTGGTTGTTTTGGCCTAACCGAAGCAGATGCAGGCTCTGACCCAGGTGCGATGCGGACACGTGCTGAGAAGACCTCAGATGGGTACCGGATTTCTGGCTCGAAAATGTGGATTTCAAATGCCCCGATAGCGGATGTGTTTATCATCTGGGCAAAGTCAGATGCACATGACGGTAAAATTAAAGGCTTCATTCTGGAAAAGGGCATGAAAGGCTTATCGGCTGACCCTATCAAAGGAAAGCTTTCATTGCGGGCCTCTATGACCGGATCGATTAGCATGGATAATGTCGATGTGTCTGAAGATGCATTACTGCCACATGTCGAAGGCTTGAAAGGTCCGTTCAGCTGTCTTAACAAAGCACGCTTTGGCATTAGCTGGGGTGCATTGGGCGCAGCAGAAGCATGCTGGCATGCCGCGCGCACCTATACGCTTGAGCGCAAGCAGTTTAACCGTCCGTTAGCAGCAAACCAGCTTATCCAGCTAAAACTAGCTGATATGCAGACAGAAATTACCCTTGCTCTGCAATCTGTCTTGCACGTCTCACGGATGATGGAAGCGGGAAGATGCGCGCCCGAACTTATCTCAATGATGAAGCGTAACAGCTGCGGCAAAGCGCTGCATATTGCACGCCTTTCGCGTGATATGCATGGCGGTAACGGTATTTCTGAAGATTATCATGTGATGCGTCATATGGTGAATTTGGAAACTGTGAACACCTATGAAGGAACTCATGATGTGCATGCGCTTATTCTTGGCCGGGCACAGACAGGTCTTCAGGCCTTTACAGGCTAATTAGGGGGCGCTGTCCGGATGAGTGTTGCGCAAGGGGCACTGTCCCATCTGAAAGTGCTTGATATGAGCCGTGTTCTGGCTGGCCCATGGGCCA
>DGJU01000035.1 GCA_002387605.1 Alphaproteobacteria bacterium UBA4588
ATGACAAAAGATCTAGCGCTGCTTGTCAGCCCAGACCAGCCGTTTTTGTCAACAGATGACTTCCTGAACGCTATTGATGTAAATCTGCAGAAAGCCATGGCGTAACAGGCACAAAACACCGAAAGGCTGTTATCTCTTATAACAGCCTCGCAAACCATAAAAAGGCAGGCGAAAGCCTGCCTTTCTTCTATTTATCTACCTATGCGGCCCTATGACCGTAAGCCCCTGTAACCGAAGGGAGTTGGGAGGTTTAGCCCGCCGCCAGAACAGCCTGACGCACCGCATCAACAGCGTCTGCTGCTGCGTTTGCATTCGGGCCGCCAGCTTGCGCCATATCAGCCCTGCCGCCGCCGCCTGCCCCGCCAAGCGCTGCTGAGCCGGCCTTTACCAAGGCAACAGCATCCATCTGTCCTATCAGGTCATCGGTAACCGATACCACGATTGAGGCTTTGCCGGCATCAGTTGCCACAAGACAGATAACAGTGCCAGACGCATTAGAGCGCATCGCATCGGCCATTGCTTTCAGCTCACGTGCCGGTGTGTCATCCAACACCTTGCCCCGATAACTGATATTCCCCAGCATTTCGCTGTCATTATCATCAGCTCCGCCAGTCGCAAGCTTTTGGCGCAGGCTTGATATTTCCCGCTCCATTTTGCGTCTATCATCAAGCAATTGCTCAAGCCGACCTTCCAGCTGATCCGGGGATGCTTTGAGAATCTGTGCCGCGCGCGATAATGTTGCATCACGTCCTGCAAGATAAGCAAGCCCATATGCGTGCGTTACAGCCTCTATCCGGCGGACCCCACCAGCAACAGCTGATTCGGATATCACCTTTAATAACGCAATATCGCCGGTGTGAGCGACGTGAATCCCGCCACAAAGTTCAACAGACCACGCTGATTTTCCCGAAATATCTGAGGCGCCGCCCATGGAAACAACACGGACTTCATCGCCATATTTCTCACCAAACAAAGCAAGTGCGCCTTCTTTAACAGCCTCATCAGGCGTCATAAGTCTGGTTGAGACATCACTATTCATCCGGATACGCGCATTAACGATATCCTCAACAGCTGAAATTTCTGCGGCGCTCATGGCAATCGAATGGCTAAAATCAAACCTCACTCTATCTGGTGCAACAAGTGAGCCTTTCTGAGCAACATGCTCACCCAACACAATCCGAAGTGCCTCATGCAGCAAATGTGTTGCACTGTGATTAGCGCACAAAGATGTCCGGCGCGCCTCATCCACAACAAAACTCACCGGCATATCGGTTTCAAACTGTCCTTTATCAACCGTCACATGATGCAGGAACAGACCAGCGGCTGTTTTCTGGGTATCGGTTACATGACCCAAAACTTCACCACTCTGCACAAGCCCTGTATCGCCCATCTGCCCGCCCGACTCGCCATAAAACGGTGTCTGGTTCGTCACCAACAAACCACTTTCACCCACGCCAAGATGGCTCACTTCTGCGCCGTCTTTCACAATGGCGTTTACAACAGCTTCAGATGACAGACGTGAATACCCCAGAAACTCGGTTGCGCCATGCCTATCCGCAAGCTCGAACAAAATACGCTCATCTGCCTTGCTGCCTGACCCGGACCAGGCCGCCCGCGCTGCCTCTTTCTGCGCTTTCATGGCAGAATCAAAGCCAGCAATATCAACCTGCCAGTCATATCCGCGCATGAAATCTTCTGTTAAATCAAGCGGAAACCCATAAGTATCATAAAGTTTAAAGGCTGTTTCACCCGATAATGTTCCGCCCGATGCCTTGCCCTCAACTTCGGTTGTAAGAATTTTCAGGCCGCGCGCCAGAGCTTCTTTAAAACGTGCTTCCTCGAGCTTTAATGTTTCTGAGATCAAGGGCTGAGCGCGCACAAGTTCAGGATAATGCCCGCCCATTTCCCGCACCAAAGCCGGAACCAGCTGGAACATGACCGGGTCATCACAGCCTAATTGATGAAGATGCCGCATCGCCCGCCGCATGATGCGTCTAAGGACATAGCCGCGTCCTTCGTTTGATGGCAACACGCCATCAGCAATCAGAAAGCCAGCAGACCGAAGATGATCTGCTACAACACGGTGAGAGACATTTTTGGGACCATCGGCATCGGTATTCGACGCATCAGCCGACGCTTCGATGAGCGCACGCATCAAATCAATATCATAATTATCATGGGTGCCTTGCAACACCGCAGCAATACGCTCAAGCCCCATACCGGTATCAATAGATGGCCGCGGCAAATCTAACCGCCCGCCCTCTGTCTGCTCATACTGCATGAAAACCAGATTCCAGATTTCAATAAATCTGTCACCATCCTCATCAGGTGAGCCCGGAGGTCCCCCAAAAATATGAGGGCCATGATCGTAAAATATTTCAGAACAGGGACCACAGGGACCAGTATCCCCCATCGACCAGAAATTATCAGTCGTTGAAATCCGAATAATACGGTCGTCAGACAAACCGCCAATTTTGCGCCACAACGCTGCTGCCTGCTCATCTTCAGAATAAACCGTGACAATAAGCTTATCTTTATTCAGGCCAAGCTCACCGGTTACTAATTGCCAGGCATTGTGAATTGCCTCTTCCTTGAAATAATCGCCAAAGCTGAAATTACCCAGCATTTCAAAAAAGGTGTGATGGCGCGCCGTATAACCAACATTTTCAAGGTCATTATGCTTGCCACCTGCCCGTACACATTTCTGGGATGACACAGCGCGCGTATAATCGCGATTTTCAAGACCTGTAAATACATTCTTGAACTGCACCATTCCAGAATTGGTGAACATCAAAGTTGGATCATTTTGCGGAACAAGCGGACTAGACGCCACTTCGGCGTGCCCATTACGCACAAAATAATCAAGAAACATAGAGCGAATATCGTTAACGCTTGTCATGGAAGACCTTCTTTTCGGGTATGCAAAAGGAAACGCTAAACTGCGCATTGTCTTATTTACGAAAACAAGCGCCCCTTTGTCCAGAACCCTTATATCAGAACTGTTATAAAGATGCAGAGATAGCGTGATACAAAAAGAGCCCTTTTTTTGTCTGCAGAGATGCAGGTTAAAAAGGGCTCTTTTATAAAGATATAAATCAGCTCGTCAGAAATCTGCTTTTACCAACAATTCCTGCCGCAGATAATGTGGTTATTTATCATCCTCATCAGCGATAACATTATCCAGCATCTGTTCCTGAACAAGTCCTGCGTTCTGGCGAATAGCTGCTTCGATTTCTCCGGACATCTGGGGGTTTTCTCTCAAGAATGTCTTCGCATTCTCACGCCCCTGACCAATACGCTGAGGACCGTAGGAAAACCACGATCCTGACTTCTCAACCAGACCTGCTGCGACGCCCAAATCAAGTATCTCACCCATTTTGGAAATACCTTCACCATACATAATATCAAATTCAACTGTACGGAATGGCGCAGACACCTTATTTTTAACAACCTTGACGCGGGTCTGATTGCCAACAACTTCTTCACGATCCTTAATCGCGCCAATCCGGCGAATATCAAGTCGCACAGATGCGTAGAATTTAAGAGCATTACCGCCAGATGTTGTTTCTGGACTTCCAAACATCACACCAATCTTCAGTCTGATCTGGTTAATAAAGATAACCAGACAGTTCGAGCGTGCAATTGACGAGGTAAGTTTGCGTAACGCTTGGCTCATCAGGCGCGCTTGCAAACCAACATGCGTATCACCCATTTCACCTTCTAATTCAGCCCGTGGTACCAATGCGGCGACCGAATCAACGACCAGCACATCAATTGCACCAGACCGCACAAGCGTGTCGGCAATTTCGAGTGCCTGTTCGCCAGCGTCAGGCTGAGAGATAAGTAATTCATCAAGATTAACGCCAAGTTTGCGGGCATAACCCGGGTCAAGAGCATGCTCGGCGTCAACAAAGGCGCAATTACCGCCCTTTGCTTGTGCTTCTGCAACCGCATGCAATGCCAGCGTTGTTTTACCGGATGATTCTGGACCGTAAATTTCGACAATCCGGCCTTTGGGAAATCCGCCAATGCCAAGGGCAATATCAAGCCCGAGTGAGCCGGTCGAGATAGATTGTATATCAACAACACTATCACTCTGGCCAAGCTTCATAACAGAGCCTTTGCCGAACGCCTTTTCAATTTGTCCAATTGCGGCGTCTAATGCCTTGGTCTTATCATCTGAGTTCATTTTAAAATCCACGAGTTCTGCAGCCATTTGCGTCTCCATCTTGCATAGTCTGTTACAGCTGTCCACAGTCAGACAGAATGATTCAGAAATTACGGTCCCACAGGATATTAAATGGGAATTGAAATCCCTTTATGGTCCTGTTTTGTTCTCATTGCAAGAATATATTCACCTTTTGTTCTGTTTTTGTTTCAAAGCTTCCTTTCTGTTATAACAGAGGCACGTTTTTATTCGTTGGAGGGCCACTATCGCTTACCTCAGGGTGCGCACCGCCCTGCCCTGTTAGCCAGAGTGGCGAGTGCGACAGCTAATCAGCAATTGGGGAATTTTATTCTGAAATGAGCGCCATCTGTATCGACAGGGTCAACCACTTCCAATATCCCCCCCCAGCTATTGGCAAGCATTGCGGCAGCCGGCAGGCCATGGCCCCGATTATGCCCCGCCTTTGTTGAAAATCCACTTTGCAGAATCTGGCTAAAATTATCTTTGCTGATGCCGGGGCCATTATCGATGACGTTAAGCCATACTTCATCGTCAGAATTGCGGCTGAGCGTTAAGGTAATTTTTGGTAATTTCCGGCTATCAGCCGATTCTGTGCATGATGCATAGCCAAGCATATTCATTGCCTCAGCTGCGTTTCGCAGAAGCTGCATCAGAACACGGCGTAACCGGTGGGGATGGAATGATATTCTCTTAACCGGCTCCGGCGCAGGCGGTATCACCTGCCGCTCAGACATGAATATGGCATCTGCTGTGTAATCTGGTAGCTAGATGATTTTATTTTCTAAGCTGATATCGACATCATCACCAACGACAAGCTGAAAAAACGTCTGCTGGCTGACTAAGAAGGTAAAAAATTCATCATATGTCACGCGTAGACCTGCGTTCGAGTGCGTTACAGGTTCAGCAATTTCTTGAACAATGCCCGCGGCAAGCTGCAAATTATCCTGCAAAAGCTGAATTTTTCGCACATATTCCGGAACTGTCGATAGATCATTCATCAACTGGTCGCAATGAATGGTCAGCACCATCAAACAATTATTTAGATCATGAGTAATTTGATGGATATGACGTTCGTCATTCCAATGACTGTGAGGCTGTTCATGTTTGTCCGTTCTGGTCATAACTTTTGCCTGTGGCTCTTGTACCGCCAACGCCATAAGACCGAAACCGATGAGAAAGTTTTCCTTAGCTTTAATTTTTATAATATTTTTCTATTATAAAGTGTATTTTTCTTTACGCGTAGTAATGGTACGGAGCAAGCCTTTAGGTAAAAGATAAATGATTCGTCACAGAAGCGTTATAGCCACCAACGCTATTGTGAGGCTCGGCAGGTTATCGGCGTAAGGCTCGGCAAATTATCAGCCGAACTAGTCATCCCGGTGGACACGTTCCATACGTTCATGCATTTCCTGCGCATGGACCGTCATTGAGGCAATCGGACGGGCTTCCAGACGCGAAAGGCTAATTGGCTCGTCAGTTTCACTGCAATAGCCGTATGTTCCATCATCAATGCGGCGTAGCGCAGATTCAATTTTCTGGATGAGCTTGCGTTCACGGTCACGCGTCCGCAGGTCAAGCGCAGCATTGCTTTCGATTTGCGCCCGGTCCATCTGATCAGGCTTATGCAGGCTTTCAGTGGAGAGATTGTTTATAGTCTGATTGGCTTCATCCAATAGCTCAGTGCGCCAGCGTATCAGTTTCTGCCGGAAATATTCGCGCTGATTCGGGTTCATAAACTCTTCATCCTGCGATGGCTGATACCCATCAGGCAGAATAACAGGCTCGATTACAGCATCTTTTTCAGAAGTATTACCACTCATGAACGTTCCACTCCATACGAAGAGACCCATATTGGCGTCATCCTAGAGGGTGGGTGATACGTCAAAGAAGACTCTGTTTCAAGTCTTTCATTCTGTTTTTCCTACCCATTAGCATTATTTTTGCTGTTCTTGGCAAACGTCAGGATTTTTCTAGGTTTTCATTATAGTTTAACGCCCTTTTTCTTGGTCTAAAAACCCTTCATCTCCCCTAATAAATCGTTAATCACGCATATGTGATTTGCCTTAAACAGGCCTTAGCGACGATACCTATCACATCAGCCAGCAGCGGTTCGGTTTAACGCCGAAAAGCCGGAAAATACGCCGGATAACAACCATATTGCTGGTCGCAAGGTACAAGGTTTTAAGAAAGGATTTTTGCTGTGAATATTTTGATTGTAGAAGACGACCCGGTTATTGCAGATGCCATTGGCATGATTTTAACACAAGCAGGATATTACCACGTTCATGCGCGCACAATTGAAGCCGCGCTGAGTGAGTTAAATTACAGCCAGGTTGATGCCGTATTGCTCGATTTAAATCTGCCTGATGGTGATGGGACACGCCTTGCACGGCTTATTCGCAAAAATCACGTTCCGGCACCTATTCTGGTTGTATCTGGCAATAGCCATGTTGATGACCGCATCACAGCCCTTGGGGCAGGTGCGGATGGGTATCTTACCAAGCCATTTGATAGATTTGAGCTGCTAGCTCACCTTGAAGCCATTATTCGGCGTGCAAACGGCCATAGTTCAGCGCAGATTTCAATCGGCAATATGACCATTGATATCGACCGTAACTTGGTGACGATTAATGATGATTTTGTCCCATTGACACAGAAGGAATATCAGATTGTGCACCTTCTTGGGATGCGGAAAGGGGCTGTCTTGAGCAAAGATGCCTTTATCTCTCATATCTATGGCGGAATTGATGAGCCGGAAACAAAGATAATTGACGTCTTTATCTGCAAATTACGGCGTAAATTACGGAAAGCCGGTTTGCAGGATGCCAAAATTGATACGATTTGGGGTCAGGGCTATATGCTGCGTAATCAAGATATGCCAGAGCGTGCTATCGCCTGCTAACCTGCCACCCACCACATGTTTTCTCCCGAAGCACCCCCTTTTTTACCGAAGGGGGTGTTTTCGTATTCCGCCATGCCCACCCCGCAGAAAACAAACCCTACAGAAAGCAACCTCCACACAAAGCAACCTCTTGGCTCTTTCTATCGGATATCTTTATGTTTAGGATAAGGCGCGTGCCGGAGCATGAAACCGCTTTGCCTGCGAGCGTAATGTGCCCACGCTAAGGTAAAAACAGACAGGAATAATGAGCGTGATATTTATTGATGTAAGTGTTGGTGATTTTGTGCGTCATCCGGACCGGCCTGATTGGGGGGTTGGTCAGGTGCAGTCTGTTATCGGTGCCAGAATTACGGTTAATTTTGAACATGAAGGCAAAAAGCTTATCAATGCAGAACTGATTAATCTTGAACCTGTCGCAGACAAGATAGATTAAGCCAGAAACCGATTATTATGGTGCGTCATTTTTCGCCATTTTGTTAAGTGTAAAACGTGATTAAGACTGTTGCGAGTTAGCGCGATATATCGCACACTTTACCATGGTCATGCAGGGACTGTATGACATTATGGCTTTGGGGAATAAAAGCATGCCAGAATCAGTCTTTCCAGAAGACGGAACACCCCCGCCTGAACAAGGCCGGCAAGGCAAAAAACGTGGTCCTAAAGGAAAGCCTAAAGGTCGGATGGTGATCCCAGAGGCAC
The DNA here is from genome assembly GCA_002387605.1 of Alphaproteobacteria bacterium UBA4588. Classification (GTDB taxonomy): domain Bacteria; phylum Pseudomonadota; class Alphaproteobacteria; order Puniceispirillales; family Puniceispirillaceae; genus UBA4588. The sequence continues at coordinate 7,791 of DGJU01000035.1, forward strand.
GCGCTACTATCGCCGCGTTGCTAGGCACTATCGCGCTGCGCCGCGACCAGCTGATTGAGTATCTTCATATCATCCAAGATGAATATGGCCATCTATCAGCAGCTCATCTTGCTGGTCTTGCCGATCTGATGAAGCTTCCCATGGCAGAAGTCTGGGAAGTTGCTAGTTTTTATGACCATTTTGACCTTGTAAGCGAAGGCATGGAAGCGCCGCCTGCCCGCACAATCAGGATCTGTACGTCTCTGTCTTGTATGATGCAAGGCGGCGAGGCGTTATTGCAGAAAATGCAGTCAATGCGAAGCGAAGGCAAAATTGACGCTGATGTGCGCTTTGTGCCAGCACCCTGTCTTGGGGCTTGTGATGTTGCCCCGGCCGCCGCAGACGGACATCATCTTGTTGGCTATGCAAATACCGACAATCTGATGCGGGTAATTACCACTGGCACACCCCATGATATACCTGATTATATTGGATTTACGGCGTATCGGGCAGCAGCAGGATATGCCCTTATTGAGGCGCTGAACGCTGCAACAGATGATGCGCATGCTGAAATGGTAAGCGGTTTGATGAGCACCTTATCAGATGCGGCGTTACGTGGGCTTGGCGGGGCAGGATTTCCCACCGGACGCAAATGGTCCATTGTAGCAGGATATGATGGGCCGCGCTTGATGGCTGTTAATGGTGATGAAGGTGAGCCAGGCACCTTTAAAGACAGATATTACCTGTCATCTGACCCGCATAGAATGCTTGAAGGTGTCCTGCTAGCATCGCACATGGTTGGCATTACCAAATGCTATCTTTATATCCGCGATGAATATCCTGAAATCATTGCCTTACTTACCAAAGAATTAGCGCTTCTTGAGGCGTCTGGTCTGCTTGGCTCGTTGGAAATTGAGCTAAGACGCGGCGCAGGCGCTTATATCTGCGGCGAAGAATCAGCGATGATTGAGAGTATCGAGGGAAAGCGCGGCCTGCCGCGTCACCGCCCGCCTTATGTTGCTGAGCGGGGTCTTTTTGACCGTCCAACATTGGTGAATAATGTTGAAACGCTGTTCTGGGTGCGCGATATCCTAGAGCGCGGGGCTGACTGGTATAATGACCAGGGGCGTGAGGGACATCCGGGCTTCCGGACATATTCGGTCTCCGGCCGGGTTGCACAGCCTGGACTTGTGACAACTGGCGCTGGCGCTACTGTGGCAGAGTTAATCGAAGCTTGTGGCGGCATGGCTGACGGGCATGAGTTTAAAGGCTATCTTCCGGGTGGTGCCTCTGGCGGCATCCTGCCAGCGCATCTTGCAGATGTTCCTCTGGATTTTGGCGGTAAACTAGCTGAGCTTGGCTGTTTTGTTGGCTCGCACGCCATTGTTGTTCTGTCTGATAAGGATAATATGTGGAAGGCAGCCACCAATCTGTTGCAATTTTTTGCGCATGAAAGCTGTGGTCAATGTACACCCTGCCGTTCAGGGACCGAAAAGGCTGTTAGCCTGATGACATCTGATGCCCCCGACACAGCGCTTCTTGGTGAGCTTGCAGATATAATGGCAGATGCCAGTATTTGCGGGCTAGGACAGGCCGCCTCCAACCCGCTGATAAGCGCAATGACCCACTTTCCCGGCGACATCCCTGATGCCGCCTCCGAAACATAGGACGTGACCCATGGCACAGGCTCCTGAAACCAAAAATGTTACCTTCACCCTTGATGGCAAACAGGTAACAGCGCCGCACGGCACCACTATCTGGCATGTTGCGCGCGACGCTGATATTGATATTCCCCATCTATGTTACAAGGATGCGGACGGCTACCGGGCAGATGGGAATTGCCGGGCATGCATGGTTGAAATCGACGGTGAGCGGGTACTTGCAGCATCCTGCCAGAGAGTCGCCACGGACGGGATGATTGTTCACAGCGCCACTGAACGGGCAACCAAAGCACGTGCAATGGTGATGGAATTATTGGTTGCGGATCAGCCGCGCCGCACAGACTCGCACGACCCCTCATCCCAGCTTTGGCATTATGCTGAAGAACAACAGGTTGACCATAGCCGGTTTCCGGGCAAAAAAGCGCCCCATCCCGATAGCTCTCACCCTGCTATTGCGGTGAATATGGATGCCTGTATCCAATGTAATTTATGTGTGCGCGCCTGCCGCGAAGTTCAGGTAAATGACGTTATCGGACTGGCAGGGCGCGGCGCTGATGCGCATATCATATTTGATTTTGGTGATGATATGGGCGCCTCTACCTG
>DGJU01000004.1:0-6467 GCA_002387605.1 Alphaproteobacteria bacterium UBA4588
CTCTGCTGGCCCATCTCTGCTGGCGATATTTCTGCATTGTCCCATAACAGGCTTTGCAAATATACTAGCTGATCTTTATAACCTCACATCATACCATTTTAAAAGCTGTCCCGAATAGAAACTATCCTCCTTTATCCAAAACCATCACAAGCTGTAAAGAAAGACCATAAGATGCTTCTGTCAATTCCTGTATCAGTCGGCGAAATCATGGATAAAATAACAATCCTCGAGATTAAGGCAGAACGGATTTTGGATGCTGAGAAACTAGCCAATGTAACAGCAGAGCTTGATACCCTTCGCCCGCTGGTCACGCACGATGCGCTAAATACAGCTAGCATTAAAGCGCTGGTTGCTGAACTTAAGGATATTAATGAGGCATTATGGGATATTGAAGACGATATTCGAGAAAGAGAATATGCCAAGGATTTCGGCGAGGCTTTTATTGCGCTGGCACGCGCAGTCTATGTTACCAATGATAAGCGGGCAGAGGTTAAAAAACAGATTAATCTTGCAACAGGCTCAACCCTCATTGAAGAAAAATCATATGAAGATTATCGCTAGCAAGCGCCTCACCTGTTGACATTCTGTCAGCCAGGCGTAAACCCTTACCCATCAGGTAGACGGTAACTGCTTGTCGGCGTGGCTTAACAGCCACATATCCAACCCATGTCCTCTCGGACGCGCATCGCGAAGGGCATAACAGAGCTTTTTTGTGATTAATATTATCCACACAAAATCTGGCATGCAGGATGAGGTCGCGCGCTGGCGAGAGGCCGGACTGAGTGTTGCGCTTGTCCCAACTATGGGTAGCCTACATGAAGGCCATCTGTCGCTGGTTCAGCAAGCTGCGCTGCGGGCTGACAAAGTTGTCGTTTCAATTTACGTCAATCCGTCTCAATTCGGCGAAAATGAAGATTTCGATAAATATCCGCGCACCCTAGATGATGATGTACAGAAACTGGCGCAGACCGGACAGTGCCATGCTGTCTATGCGCCGTCTTCGATGTATGATGACCAGCATAGCACAATGATTGTGCCCGCCGGCGCAGCAGATGGGCTAGAAAGCCTCACACGGCCGCATTTCTTTACGGGTGTTGCGACAATTGTTTTGAAGCTGTTCCAGCATGTCCCAGCCCATAGTGCTATTTTTGGTGAAAAAGACTTTCAGCAATTAAGTGTTGTACGCCAGATGGCACGCAACCTTGATCTGCAAATAGATATCATTGGGGCCGCTACTGTGCGCGATACGCACGGGCTGGCCTTATCATCGCGCAATCATTATCTTTCTGCTGATCAATTATCCATTGCCCCGCAACTTTATCAGCAGCTCTGCATCATTGCACAGCGAGTTAGACAAGGCGATATTCAGGAGCTGGTCATTGCTGATGCACGCCGCGCATTACAAAATGCTGGCTTTGATGAGGTTGATTACCTTGAAATCTGTGATGCTGTCACGCTGAAACCTGTTCAGAACAACCTGCAAACACCTATTCGCATCCTTGGTGCTGCTCGCCTTGGTGCGACAAGATTAATCGATAATATTGCACTTGATGAAACAGACGCGCTAGCATAAGCAGACGTCCTTTTTTTGTGAATATGAAGGTCATAACAGATGCTGTTTTCCAGATCAGGCCAGCGCAATCTCATAACAGATGTCCCCGGGATACTGGTCGGCAATGCCGAAGACCATGATGTGCGCACAGGCGTAACCGTCCTGACCTCCCCACAGCCCTTTGTTGCGGGGGTTCATATTATGGGCGGCGCACCCGGCACGGCTGAAACAGACCTGCTAGCCCCTGACAAGCTCGTTGATAGGGTTGATGCACTTGTGCTGTCTGGTGGTTCAGCCTTTGGTCTGGCGGCCGCAGACGGGGTAAGAACAGCGCTTCGTAAGGCAGGTCGTGGCTATCAGGTTGGTGGTCACTCCGTTCCCATCGTCCCAACAGCCATTTTATATGATTTGAATAATGGTGGTCAGAAGAACTGGCCTGACGCCACCTATCAGCGCCTTGGCCAAGAAGCGCTGAATAACGCTGCATTGCAATTCAGCCTTGGCAATATTGGGGCTGGAACAGGCGCGCAAGCCGGCACGCGCAAAGGCGGGCTTGGCTCATGCTCTCTCCTGCTTGAAGGCGGGATACATATCGGCGCTCTTGTGGCTGTGAATGCTGTTGGCTCAGCGGCTACACCAGATGGCGGGCATTTCTGGGCAGCTCCTTTTGAGATGCACGCAGAATTTGGCGGCAAAGGTCTTCCTTCTGCTGTTAATGGACTTGCCGTGCCGGGTATCAAAACATCAGTTTCAGCGCAGGAAAATACAACAATCGCTATTATTGCCACTGATGCAAAGCTGGATAAAGCAGGCGCCCAACGGCTCAGCATTGCCGCTCATGATGGCTTTGCCCGTGCACTTGTTCCTGCACATACACCATTTGATGGCGATTTGGTCTTTACTGCGGCAACGGGCGAGCATGACGGGCCTATCACAGCTGAACTTATGATGCAGCTATGCCATGCTGCCTCAGTCTGTATGGCGCGCGCTATTGCACGCGGCGTTTATGAAGCGGCACGCTAACCGCCCTTATCTAACAGGGCTCCGCGGCAAAATAGCCGATTGCACTCTGCGGTAAAAAACGTCATAAGCACAGCGTCTAACTGGCATAGTTCTGGAACCGTAATGACAGCAAAAACACGCAGATTATTTCTGACCTTTGGGGCCTTGATGGTGCTCGGCCTTGCTGTATTTCTTGTGCTTTCGGCGCTGAAGGAAAATATTGTCTATTTCTACAGCCCCTCAGATATTGAAGAAACACATCTGTCAGCCAAGCGTCTTAGGGTCGGCGGTTTGGTAAAGGACGGCTCGGCAGATATTGACGGGCTATCAGCAACCTTTATCTTAACAGACCAAATAGACGATATCTCGGTACGCTATGATGGCGCGCTGCCAGATTTATTCCGTGAAGGTCAGGGTATTATCGCTGAGGGCCGGTTCACGGGTGATATCTTTATTGCTGATATCGTCCTTGCCAAGCATGATGAAACTTATATGCCCCGTGAAGTTGCAGATAGCCTGAAGCAAAAAGGGCTATGGCAGGGTGATGCACCATCTGATGGAGCCTCACAATGATAGCAGAAATAGGTCATTTTGCTCTTATCATTGCCCTTGTTACTAGTATCTTGCAGGCAAGTGTGCCGCTTATCGCAACCTATCATGCTGGCTTGAATGACTATATGCGGCTTGCTGTGCCATTACAGTTACTCAGCGCTGCTGGTATTATAATATCGTTTGCCTGCCTGCTCGTTACCTTTATAACATCGGATTTTTCGGTTGCACTGGTTGCCCAGCATTCTCATTCACTAAAGCCGATGCTGTATAAAATTTCGGGAAGTTGGGGCAATCATGAAGGCTCCCTTCTTCTGTGGTGTGTTATTCTGGCTCTTTACGGGACTGTCTTTGCCTGCAGCTCACGCGCGCTTAGCAGAACAACACATAGCCGTATTCTGGCAATCCATGCGATGGTAAGCATAGCCTTCCTTAGCTTTAGTCTTTTCACCTCAAATCCGTTTGAGAGATTATCGCCTGCCCCGATTGATGGACAGGGTCTTAATCCGGTTTTGCAGGATGTCGGGCTTGCTCTGCATCCGCCAACATTATATCTGGGCTATGTAGGTTTATCGCTGGCCTTTGCTTTTGCTGTTGCTGGCTTGCTTGACGGACGCATCGACAAGATATGGGCGCAGGCCCTAAAACCCTATATTACAGCTGCATGGTGCGCCCTTACCGCAGGTATCGCGCTTGGCAGTTGGTGGGCTTATTATGAGCTTGGTTGGGGCGGCTGGTGGTTCTGGGACCCGGTTGAAAATGCGTCTCTTATGCCATGGCTTGCCGCAACGGCGCTGCTTCACTCAACAAATGTTGTTGCTGCAAAAGAAGGATTTCGGAGCTGGACCGTCCTGCTCGCTATTCTGGGCTTCTCGCTATCTCTTATCGGTACATTTATTGTACGCTCAGGGCTGCTCACATCGGTTCATAGCTTTGCGTCTGATCCGGCGCGCGGGGTTTTTATTCTGGGTATTCTGATGCTGGCTATTGGCCTGCCCTTATGTCTTTATGTCTGGCGTGGGCCTCAGCTTGCCGCCAAAAATACAACCTCCTTCATGGTAAGTCGTGAGACGGGCCTGCTGATTAATAATGCTCTGCTGCTTGTATCGACTGCCATTATATTGCTCGGCACCTTCTATCCGCTGGGGCTTGAGGTTATGACAGGGGCGCGGATTACAGTTGGGCCGCCCTATTTTGCTGCCACATTTTCTCCTGTAATGGGGATCGCTGTATTCTTCATGGGGATTGGACCAGTGCTTGCCTGGCATCGCGGCCGTCTCAGCCATGCATCACTGCTATTTATTATCTGCGGCCTTTCGGTGGGTGTTGCTGCGATTATTTGTTTCAGCCTTGGGATTAAGCCAGCCGCACTTGCCGGAATAAGTCTTGCTATCTGGCTTCTGGCGTCAATAGTGAGTGATATTATCTTGCGTCTAAAACCATGGCGGATTGCTGGCTTGGGTGCGCGAACACTCAGCCTGCCTGCTCCTCAATGGGGTATGTGGTGCGCTCATTTCGGCATGGTTATTTTTCTTGCCGGCGCTCTTGGTGAAGGCCTTTATCAACGCGAAGCCATCCAGCGGGTTCAGCCGGGTAGTGTGATCAGCCTTGGGCCCTACTCTATTACTTTCAAACAAATTTTAAGCTTAAAAGGCGCGAATTATCAGACCCAGACAGCAGAACTTGCATTGTTTGATGATGAGGGAAATTTCCTGTCAATGATGATGCCTGAAAAACGGTTTTATCCAGCCGAAAAGCAAGTCACAACCGAAGCTGCAATCAGAAGCTCTCTTTTGGGCGATGTCTATGCTGTTCTGGGAGATGGCGATGATGACAAAGGATATACCATCCGGCTTTATCACAAACCGCTTGTCAGCTGGATATGGGGCGGGGCTGCTATCATGGTATTGGGCGGCGCAATCGCTGCGTTTGGCAGGCGGCGCAAAACGCCTCTGCCTTACCATGAGGATACTGTGTGATGCGACGCAGATTACTTTTTATCCTTCCGTTAGCTATTTTTTGCGTGGTTGTGATTATCTCGGCAATTGCCTTACAAGAAACCATAATGGGGACGCGTGATACCCGCCAGCTTCCCTCTATTCTAATCGGCAAGACAGCCCCTGCCCTTGCGCTCCCGGTGCTGACAACAAATCAGCGTGACAAGCGCACCGGTCCCGTTCTGGTGAATTTTTTTGCCAGCTGGTGTGCGCCCTGCCGCGCCGAAGCCCCCGCCTTATCAGCTTTGTCTGAACAGATACCGATTATTGGCATTGCCTTCAAAGATAAGGCTGGTGATACCACCCAATTTCTAGACCAGTTCGGCAATCCATTCTCGACAGTTTTTATGGATGAAACAGGCCAGACAGCTCGCCAATGGGGCGCTTATGGCGTGCCGGAAACATTCCTTCTAGACGCTGACAGAACGGTTCTTCTCCGCCATGCCGGCCCGATTGATAAACAGACTTTTGATACAGTGATTATACCAGCGCTGAACACGCTAAATTAACCATCTACGCGATAGAGATATTACCATTTCTCTTTTTTTATCGCCTGCATCGCGCAAAGTTAGTAAGGTGAGATTAGACTTGTTTTCAACACTTCTAAAATAGAGGATACATTCCATGACCACTCATAAAGGCTCGTGCCACTGCGGCGCTGTAACGTTTGAGATATCAGGTAACGTGGAAAAAGGCGTGCGCTGCGATTGTTCGCTTTGCAAACGCAAAGGCGCTATTATGGTGCTGATGGAAAAAGATCAGTTCACGTTGACAAGTGGTGAAGATAATCTCAGCTTGTATGAATGGAACTCACAGGTTGCAAAACATTATTTTTGCAAATTATGCGGGATATACACACATCATAAACGCCGCCGTGATGACGGTATGGGCTTCAACGTTGGCTGTGTTGATGATTTTAACATGGAAATACTGGGTGAAATCGGCCTTGTTTCTGGAAGTAAGCTCAGCATTATTGACGAGGCATAACATTACAAGCTGTTAAGACATCAGATATTTTGGTGTCTAACATGGCTCTTTTAAGCATCATAAAATACACGTATAGAGAGTAAATTTTATTACCGTACATTATCAGATTAGGTAATTTCGCCAAACGCCTCAGTACCGTAAGTCTTTAAGATGATTCACCTCACGCGGAGAGAGCTTGAAACCCTCAATTTTTGGGCAACAGGCTTTTCAGATAAAAAAACGGCTGAAGCCATGTGCATCAGCGTTCACACAGCAAAAGCGCACGGCTTTGCTGTCCGAATGAAGCTTGGCGCGCAAACACGCACTCAAGCTGTCGTTATGGGTGTTCAGGCAGGCATCATCAATATTGACCTTTAAAGAAGCAGGATAATATCCAACAA
>DGJU01000004.1:6572-14937 GCA_002387605.1 Alphaproteobacteria bacterium UBA4588
GCTGTATAAACGCCAAACTCATCGCGCAACCGGTTCACCTGATCGGATGTGAAGCCTGTATAGGAAAACATTCCGCGCTGGTCAGTTAGGAATGATAGATCAGAGGTGACCTGCAATTCTTCCATTTTAGCGCGCAAAAGAACACGCGTTTCAGCAATACGCTGGCGCATAACTTCAAGCTCTTCTGCCCATTCAGCTTTCAATGCCGCATCGCCAAATACCGTGCCAACAATACGGGCGCCATGGCTCGGTGGCATAGAATAGTTTGAGCGAATGACCGACTGTAATGCCGCCATAATAAGTGGCACACTATCTTCATCTTTGGCAATAACAGTCAGCGCGCCACATCTCTCGCGATAAATCCCGAAATTTTTGGAAAACGAACTTGCAATCAGCATTTCTGGCACATGTTCAGCAAGATGCCGCAAGCCAGCAACATCCTCTTCCATGCTAGTGCCAAGCCCTTGATAGGCACTATCAACAAACGGCACGAGACCGCGCGCCACAATGAGTTTGCATAAAGCTTCCCAATGCGGCATTGCAAGGTCAACACCTGTTGGGTTGTGACAGCAGGCATGAAGCAGGATGACGTCTCCTGCAACAGCTTCTGCATCGAGATGAGCCATCATTGCCTCAAAATCGAGGCCTCTGTCAGATTCGCGGAAATACGGATAGCTATCAATCTGCATACCGGCATCGCGCGCAATCGGCATATGATTAGCCCATGTCGGCCGGCTCATCCATACTTTGGCACCCGGGCGAATTGAATTAATCAAATCAAAGCCGACTTTAAGCGCGCCGCTTCCCCCGGGGGTTTGAACAGCGCCAATTCTTTTATCCATAATGGCAGGGGCGTTTTCACCCAAAACCAGCTGCGGTGCGATTCTATTAACTTCCGCATCGCCAATAACACCGACATAGTTTTTCGTTGTTTCAGCAGCAACAAGGTGAGCTTCAGCCTTTTTGACCGCACTCATAATCGGCACACCGCCTGTATCGTCTTTATAGACACCGACAATCAGGTCGACTTTCTGTGTACGGTCATCTTTGCGAAAGGCCTGAGTTAGGGCCATTAGCTGGTCAACGCCACGCGGCACAATGGTATCAAACATAGCAGAATCTCTCCTTGATGGGCGCATTATAGCAGCGCCAGATAACTATGATTATATAAAGCTGTCAGGCATCCTCCTGCAAGCTCTTCTCGCAAAACCGTTCCTTTATCCTATAACTTCATCTGTCCGGTCATCTGTTTCACCAAATCGTTTCAGGGTTGCCGGACGGGTTCCCTCATAGACCTTGTGAAGATTTTCAGCAATTTTTGCATTTTCCCGCTCGAATAGAGAATTACCCTTGCTATCACTCTCGACAATAAACGGGCCCATATTCTCGCATTCAAGCACCCACATTGCCTGCGCGATACCAAGCTCTTCATGCCAGTGAACTTCCTTAACCGACTTCACCCCGCGCCCCAAAAGAGCGCCTGTGCCATATCCTACCGTACTCAGATAGATGGCCCCATTAGGTACAAAATAATCCTTATAATCCTGACTACTCATACCGCCTTTGCCGATCACCAGCTTAGCGCCTGATTTAGCCAGCCATTCCGGCAACCATTTGGCAAACCGAAATGAGGCCGTTGCCGTAACAGCCCCGAGGGTAAAGGTACCGTCTGAATTGATTGTTGCCGCAGGTGAGCAATGAAAATTAGCCGCTGATTGCTGCGGTAGTTCCATTGGGATGTTAGCGCTCTCTTCGAGAGCACGCATATAAACGCCCTCACGTGCGGTATAGATAAGCCCGTCTAGATAAACGATATCACCAAGACGCAAATCAGCAAGTGCTTCAGCTGACGGCGTTGTGCTTAAGCGGACTTTGCGGAGCTTTCCTGCGTTTCCCATGTGACACTCTCCCGTCTTTGATAGGGGGTAAACCAGTCTGGATCAGTTCTATATTCAACCTGTCCATCGGCATAAATTCGCGCAACCGCCCGCCGCGATGACAGGCAGAAGGCATGAACTGACATCTGCATACCGCCAGTATGGCAATATCCAACCTCGATATTACAGTCGATCACCATGGATTTTCCAACAAACCCCATGGCGCCCATACCAATCGAATTTCCAAGCTCTTTGAACTCATCTTCGAGGGCTGCAATCTTGGGGTCAGGGTTTCTATCACCAACAATACGCAAGCAGGCAGCCCGCTTTCCCAGTACCATACAGCTATCTTTTGTCCCCCCAAGACCAATGCCGATAATGGCAGGCTGGCAGGCAAGACCCCGTTTGCCAAACGCAACAAGGGAGTCCAGATAAAACCGCTTAATGCCCTCAATACCGTCTGAGGGAAACAGCATCCGGTAGTCAGTGCCAAACAAACCGCCCTTATGAACTGTTGTCAGGTCAAGCCATTCACCGCCCGGCTCAAACCCATATTCAATTTCTGGTGCGCCAATACCGACATTATTATTATGGTCTGTTCGCCACAGAGGGTGAACCCGGTTCGGGCGCAGCGGCACATTCACCGTTGCATTTGCAGTGGCAAGACGCAGCGCATTTTCAAGCGCTATAGGCCCCCCTTCAATCTGGGTTTCATTGCCCATTTTAACATACCAGCGCGGGGTTCCTGTATCACCGCACATCGCCCGCCTATCTTCTTTGGCAACAGCATAATTCTCAAGCATCGCCTGTAAGACAAATGATGATAAGTCACCATCCTCAGCATCGGCGGCTTGTGTCAGGCCATCCAGATAATCCTGCGGAATTTCAATCGCAGCCTTATCCATTAATATTTCAGCAGTAGACTGAATAAGCGATGTACTAATCATTTAACCTCTCCAGTTATTTTACTGTACGTCATCACTGCGATGCGTTTGCCTCAGTCATTTGCGGCGGCGGTGATGCAACAAGTGTTGCAGGCGCGTCCTCTGGCAAGATTGTCTCACCCGGAGACACAATCGTAAAGGCAACATCACGGCGGCTTATGGTAAGCGCGCCATCTTCGGCCTGTTTAGCCACGGTAAAATAGGAGTCATGTAAATCACCAGCTTCAGGGAAATCCTCGCGGAAATGCGCGCCGCGGGAATTCTCGCGTGCTATCCCTGCTTTGGCAATAACGTGTGAGATATCACATAATGACCGCAAATTAAGCCAGTCATGCCATGTCAAATTAAAGGCGCGGCTATCCTGAGACACGCCAGATGCCATAACTTCTGCAGAAAGCTCATCCAGCTTTTCAAGCCCGGCTTCCATACCGGCTTGTGTGCGCATAACGCCAACATGATCCCACATAATATTCTGCAATGTCTGCCGAATAGGCTGCAGCGGAACAGAGGGGCATGAGAATGGCAGAAGAGCTGCTGCCATCTCCTGCTCAAGCACCTCATTATCGGGGTCTCGCAGCTGGGTAAATTTATGAATATCACGGCCCATTACATCGCCGGCAATACCGCCATAGACAGTTGAATTGGCAACACCATTCCCGCCAAGCCTGTTTGAGCCATGCGCTCCGCCAGCATCTTCACCCGCAACATAAAGCCCTTCAATACCAGCACGTGTATCGGTATCAACAATCACCCCGCCCATGAAATAATGAGCGGTTGGTACAACCTCAACTTTGCCTGCCGCTAAATCAAATCCGCTATCAGCACAGCGTTTCACCATACCTTTGAATTGGGTGCGCACATGGTCTGGTCCCAAATGGGCCATTGAGATAAACACGCCGCCATTAGGAGAGGCATTGCTTTTACGCATCTCAGCATAAATCGCCCGGCTTACCACATCGCGTGTCGCACGCTCACCACTGCTGTCATAATCATACATGAACCGTCTATCACCGCCATTCAGCAGATGACCGCCAGCGCCGCGCAATCCTTCTTCCAGAACGGTGCCTGTCATGCGTGTATGCTCGCCCGCCAGAAGACCTGTCGGGTGAAACTGAACCATTTCCATATCCCGGACTTCAAGACCAAGACGCAGCGCCATAGAAAGACCATCCATTGTCTTATCACCAGACGGCGTATGGTATTTATACATTGTCGGGCCGCCGCCTGTTGCCATCAACACGGTTTTGGCACGCACAAACCGGAACCCGCCACTGCGCATATCAATAAATAGGACGCCCGCAAGAGCTGATTTATCCTTGGTTGGGACAAAGGCAATTGCACGATGTTCCTGCAGTTTTTCAATCGGCTGAGATAAAACCTGTTCCATCAGACGGCTGATAATCTCAATACCTGTCAAATCACCCTTATGAACGGTTCGGTCGGCGGTTTGTCCAGCAAAGGCTTTCTGGTGCAAACTGCCATCCATATTGCGATCGAAAAAGCAGCCAACTTCGTTTTCAAGTTCACGAATACGCACAACGGCCTGTTCACATAACCGCCACGCCATATCCTGATCCGGCAGCCATTTACCGCCAATAACAGTATCCATGAAATGACGCTCAACCGTATCTCCACCACCCAGTGCAACATTATAGCCGCCCTGAACCATGCGGGTACAGCCTGACTTGCCAATAAGCCCTTTGACCGCAAGGCTGATTTTTGTTCCTGCAGGCGCTGTTTGCTGGGCATGAAGTGCCGCAAACAAGCCTGCCCCTCCAGACCCTAAAATCAGAATATCTGTATCATGCCGCTCACAGCTCTCAAGAAGTGTTGTCATCTAAATCACCTGTAGAAAAAAAGTTGCGGACACAAAACATGATAACGCAATAGCCCCAGCGGCAAGCTGTTTCTGCATCGCTGTCCATGGCAACCATTCAAGAGCCATAAGCCGTAGCCCGCCAAAAATATGAACAGCTAGCAAGAAGATAAGCAGTCCTTCTGCAAGTTTTACCACCGCTAAATCAGTAAAGCGAATAAACCCATCAAAGGCCGCTGCGTCCGTCAGGGCCAAAGACAGCACCCAGAAATGAACTGGCAAAAATAAAGCGAGCAAAATACCAGATGTTCGGTGGAGCAAAAATGCCAGAAAGAGCGGGTGACGGCGATGGGGGCGGATCATGAAACACCCCGCGTAAGAAAGGTCACGGCAAGAATGGCCCGCATCCCCAGAACAGATAACCCAAGCGCGGTGCCCCATGTAAAAAACATCAATAGGCGCCCTGATAAGCCGGTTACTTCATGAAGGATTGTGCGAAGACCAATTGCGGCATGCACCGAGACAGCCAGAACAAACAGCCCATAAAAGGAAAACCAGAAGACACTTCCCTGGGTGCGCCCCAAAATTTCAGCCGCACTCAGCCCGCCTTGAACAGCATAGATCATCACACCAATATGACCCAGAACAAGCGGCGCCATAAGAAGGGCTGTTATCCGCTGAAGCATATAAAGCCGTAACGTTAACATCACAGCTTCCCCTTTAACATAGCCCGTGTTGTTGCCTGTTTAAGTCCGGCAATCGCCTGCATCGGGTTAAGCTCGTTCGGACAATAATGAGAACAGCCGCCTTGCGCGTGGCAATTATGACAACCGCCCGCACCAGAAACAGCTTCTAGAATAGTCTGTTTGCCTGCGTCGCGCGCATCATTATAAAGCGTCCAAGCGCGTTGCAGAGCAGCAGGCCCAAGATAATCCGCATTACCAGCTACCGTATCGCACGCCGCATAACATACTGCACAATTAATACATTCAATACCAGCATCGGCTTTCTTGCGTTCTGCATCATCAGGTAAAACCACCATCATTTCTTCATCGCGGCTCGCACTTGAATGATGAACAGCCTCAGCCTTTACCCATTTATCAAAAAACGGGTCCATGTTGGTTGCAAGGTCCTTAATCACAGGAAGGTTTCTCAAAGGTGCGATTTCAAGCACATCTTGGCCGGCAACCTTATTCACATGCGTCCGGCACGTCCAGCGCGGCTCCCCATTCACCATCATGGCACAAGAGCCACACATCCCAACCCGGCAGGCAAACCGGTAAGACAGGCTTGGGTCAATATAATGCTGAATATGCGAGACAACATCCAGAACGGTCTGATTGTCATAAGCAGGGACATCATAGGTCTCAAACTGACCTGTTTCACCCTCTCCGCGCCATATAGAAACGCGCCTTGTCTTTACTGGCTCATTCACCTGAAATTTATCCTATCTATGCTAGAGCCGAATAGTTCAGAAACAATCTTCTAAAGATAAAATTAATCCTACCCTTTGAGTTAACACAATTTTTTAACTAAATGCAAACCTCCCACACAAGCCTCTCATCCTATGAAAAGATTATCGACCAGCGGTAGTAAATGGCACGAGCGCTCCTTATGATTCAGCCCTCATGAAAAAAACACTGAACGTCTGACTTACCCCTTTCGGGTCTGGCCTGCCCGCATCGCCGGCGCCAGAACAGTGCGGTCTTGCGGAACAGCTCCCTCAAACTGGCTAGAGATATCCATCTCAGCGATCATATCCTGATGCAGAGCGGTAGCTGTTGGCAGGTAGTGAGACAATCCCAGCTCTTCCAAGGTTTTTGCAACTTCTCGCATCTCAGCAGCGCGCCGTTTCGCATGAACCGCCGTGCGTTCCATAAAATAATCTGCAAGGCCCGGCATATCAGCCATGCCAAGTGTTTTCCCAGCAGACGCCAAAATACGCGTATCAAGCCCAAGAGCTTGTGATGCGGTCACAGATTCGCAAATAAGTGACTCAACGCCCTTAATCAGAACGGACCTCAGCATTTTCACGATACATGCCTGCCCCGGCTCTGCCCCTTCCCATTCATACACAAACCCATAACGGTCGAGCAAAGGGGCTAATCTTGCCTGTTCTGGCCCTGCAATAAGAAGCGATGTGCGATGCCCCGCCGGATGGATAGGCGCCATTATCGCCAAATCGATGTAGCGGGCCGCAACATTATGGCTGTGGAGCGCCTCTGCTGCGAGATGTTTTGTGCCCGGAGACACTGAATTGCCATCCATGAAGATATGGCTATCAGACAGAAATGGGGCAATAGACTGGGCAGCAAGAACAGCCTCATCGGCCGTCACGACACTGATAATAAGCTCTGCTGATGTAGCAAGCTCATCAGGAGTAGCGCACATAATAACGCCTGTCTGCTGCTGCTGGGCGGCGCGGTCTTCATCTGTGATAATGGCATGGTCAAACGCACTAATAGTTACATCATAATCTTTGAGAAGACTTGCCGCTATCGCCTGACCTGCCTCACCAAAACCCAGCAATCCAAACTGTTCACCCCTCATAAAAGAGCCTGTTTTTTCATTTCTTTGATCAGCGTTTATCATTGCTCTGTCCTTACGATTATTGCTCCTGCCATCCTACTATAAGAAACAAAAAGTTTAATTGCTTGATAATTAGTCGGAAATATTCAAGTAATCTTAGACGTTAAAAAATAGAAGTTTCATAATTTTTGGGAGAAAAACATGACATTTTTAATGAAAAAACTTGCTCGCTCTGTAATGAGTGCAAGTTGTGTTGCAGGCATGGTTGCCGTAACAGCGCTTCCAGCATCAGCTGCGGTTGATTTTTCTGGCAAAACGATTGAATGGACCATTCCATTTTCTGAGACTGGTGGTTCTGCGAAATGGGCAAACTTTTTTGCGCCCCTTTTATCTGAGACCCTACCAGGCAACCCAACAGTTGTTGTAAAGTTCATGCCAGGTGCAGGCTCTACAAAAGGCGCGAACTGGTTTCAGAAGCAAACTCACACAGATGGAACAGTCATGTTTGGCTCTTCTGGCTCAACACAGTTCCCGTATCTTCTGGGCGACCCACGGGTTCGGTACGAATATAAAGAATGGAACCCAGTCATGGCATCAGGTACAGGCGGTGTTGCCTATCTGAGTGCTGAAGATGGCGCAAAGTTTGATGGCACAGCCAACAACCTGAAGGGCAAAACCTATATTTATGGCAATCAGGGTGCAACGCGCCTTGACCTTATTCCAGCGCTGGCGTGGAAAATGCTTGGTATGAATGTTGAGCATGTCATGGGTGTCAAGGGCCGTGGTGATGGCCGCAAGATGTTCGAATCAGGTGAAGCAACAATCGACTACCAGACATCATCAGCTTACCTGAAGAATGTTGTGCCGATGGTTGCCGAAGGCAAAGCTGTTCCTATGATGAGTTGGGGAGCACTTGGCGCAAATGGCGATATTGTTCGTGACCCAACCTTCCCAGAAATGCTTACCTTCAAGGAAGTCTGTGACGCAACAGACGGCTGTAAGACGTCTGGCCCACAGTGGGAAGCATGGAAAGCCTTCTTCATTGCTGGTTTCCCATCACAGAAAATTGCCTTCCTACCTGCTGGCACACCGCAGGATGTTATCGACACATATGCTGACGCTTTTGCAAAAATCGGTGCACGCCCTGACTTTGCAGAAATTTCATCAAAGCGTCTGGGTAAATACCCGATGTTTGCTGG
>DGJU01000004.1:15043-23692 GCA_002387605.1 Alphaproteobacteria bacterium UBA4588
TGAAATAATCTTTGAAATAATTGCTAAAGGGGCATTCTGTTTTGACAAGCAGGGTGCCCCCTTTTTATTTTGTTATCCTTGGGCTAGTGTTTTTACTTGGGAATCCTTCTAGGAAAGCTGTGTTGAGTAATGGATGTTTTTGCAATCGCCCTACCTGCACTATCTGACGCATGGGGGCTTATTCTTCAGCCAACCGTGCTTGGATATCTCCTCCTTGGCGTAACAATGGGGATTGCTATCGGAATTTTCCCGGGACTTGGCGGCATTGCTGGTCTATCGCTCATTCTTCCTTTTATGTTCGGACTTGATCCTATTTATGGCTTGTCATTAATGATAGGCATGGTGGCGGTCGTCCCGACATCAGATACTTTTGCCTCTGTCCTAATGGGTATTCCAGGCTCTTCAGCTAGTCAGGCAACCGTGCTTGATGGATTTCCGATGGCAAAAAAGGGACTGGCGGCGCGTGCTTTGTCAGCCGCCTTTGCCTCCTCTCTTTTTGGTGGTATCGTTGGCGCTTTGTTCCTGACCGTCTTTATCCTTGTTGCCCGCCCTATTGTGCTTGAATTTAAATCTCCTGAGCTCTTGATGGTATCGGTGTTTGGTCTGTCCATGGTCGGCATTCTGGCAGGGCGCGTTGCCTTGAAAGGTATCGTGGCAGCAGGTATTGGCATGCTGGTCGCAACCATTGGTGAAGGCCCGTTTAATGGCGAGCTTCGGATGTCGAGCTATGACTTCCCCTACCTTGCGGACGGATTGAAGCTGGTCATTGTTGGCCTTGGTATTTTTGCAGTGCCTGAAATCATTGCCCTGCTGAGAAAAGATAAAGCCATTTCTGATAAATCATCTCTAGGGGCTGGCTGGCTAGAGGGCATCAAAGACTGGTGGCAGAATAGGTGGCTGTCTGCACGCTGCGCTATCATCGGTGTTATCGTTGGCGTAATTCCCGGGCTTGGTGGGTCTGTTGTTGACTGGATTGCCTACGGCCATACAGTGCAAACCACAAAGGATAAATCAAAATTCGGTACCGGCGATATACGCGGTGTTATTGGGCCTGAGAGCTCCAATAACGCCAAGGAGGGCGGCGGACTTGTGCCTACCTTACTATTTGGCATTCCGGGCTCTGGCTCTATGGCTATCTTTATCGGGGCATTATCTTTGCTTGGCTCGGGCGAGCTTGAAGTTGGTCAGGTAATGCTGAAAGATAATCTGAACTATACCTATGCGATTGTTTGGCTTCTGGCGCTTGCAAATATTTTTGGCACTATTTTATGTATTGCCCTATCTGGTCAGATAGCAAAAATCACGACAATCCGGTTTGTATTGATTGCCCCTTTTGTATTCATGATAATTTCGTTTGCGGCTTTCCAGTCCGGACAGAATTTGATGGATCTTGGTGCGTTATTTGCCATTGGCTTTCTTGGTATAATGATGCGCCGTTTTGACTGGTCACGGCCGGCCTTTCTCATCGGATTTGTTCTTGCTAATCCAGTTGAGAATTACTCAAACAATGCCAACCAGATTGCAGGCATACGCTTTAATCAGGGATTTGAAGCTGGCTTAAGCTATGTTGCCAGTCCGATTGTTCTCACTCTGATTGTTATTACCGTCGTTTCAATCTTTGTCGGGCTAAGACAGGCAAAAAATATCCGCGCAGAGGGTGATGTTGCCTCCGGCAGCAAACGTGCGCCGCTAATCTTCCTTTTGGTTATTCTGGGCTTCATCTGTTTTGCGCTTCATAATACGGCGAGCATTCCTGACTATGCATGGGTTGATGCTATTTTCCCGGTATTCATTGCCTCTGTCTCACTTGTTTGTGCGCTTATATTGCTGGTGCAGATGATGCTACGCCGCGAAACTGACCCGCTTTTTGCCGACAGAGAAGCGCACGGAGACGATAGCGACCTAAAAGTAGGGCTCTGGCCGACATTATCATGGTTTGCAGGACTGCTTTTACTCACCTCTCTGTTTGGATTCATTATTTCGCTCACTGCGTTTCTTCTCGCCTTCTTCCGGATAAGAGCGCAGGAAAGCTGGCTTCGTACCGTCATTCTAACAGCCGCAGGGGTGACGTTCATGTTGTTTATGGCATGGCTGCTTAATCGTGACTTCCCGCCTGGCCTACTTCAGCATTATTATGTGCTTCCATGGCCCTTCACCTGATATCAGCTTTTTTGGATAGGATATTTCAATGACACAAACATCTATTCCGTTTTTGTTTATGCGGGGCGGCTCATCGCGTGGTCCTTATATGAACCGTGCTGACCTGCCAGAAGATCTAAGCCAGCTTGGGGATGTCCTTATGGCGCTTGTTGGGTCTGGGCATCCTTTGAATATTGATGGAATTGGTGGCGGCAATGCTGTTACGACCAAGGTTGCTATGCTGTCTCGCTCTGATGATGACTGGGCAGATATTGATTATTTCTTTGCTCAGGTAAGCGTAGAAGACAGGCTTGTTGATTTCAAACCAACCTGCGGCAACATTATGACAGCTGTTGGTCCAGCCGCACTTGAAATGGGCTTGATAGAGCCAAAAGGTGATATAACAGACGTTAATATCCGCGCTGTTAATACAGATGCACGGGTTGTTGCCCGCATTCAGACACCTCATAATATTGTGTGTTATGACGGTGATGTTGCCATTGACGGTGTGCCTGGAACAGCTGCACCGGTGGAGTTAAATTTTATGGATGTTGCCGGCTCAAAAACAGGGGCTCTTCTGCCAACGGGATCAGCCCGCGATATCTTTGATGGTATTGAAGTAACATGTATGGATGTCGCAATGCCGATGTGTATTGCCAGAGCCAGCGACTTTGGGCTAACCGGACATGAAACCCGCGAAGAGCTAGATGCTAACCGTGATTTCTTTGCTCACATGGAACCCATAAGGATTCAAGCTGGCGAAAAGATGGGGATGGGTGATTGTACATCATCAGTGACCCCGAAATTCGGGCTACTCGCACCGCATCCAGAAACGGGCCATATCGTGACCCGTTATTTTATGCCGTGGGACACCCATCCAACAATGGCTGTTACCGGCTCGCAGTGCCTTGCCTCATGCGCACTCACCCCCGGCACAATCGCCGATGGAATGATGACAATTCCGGTTGAACGTCCAGCACGTATTACCTTGCATCACCCGATGGGTGAAATGGATGTGATAGTCGATTTTGAAATGCAGGGTGATAGCTTTATTCATAAATCGGCAGGCCTTATTCGAACCGCCCGCAAGCTTGCTGCTGGCGAAGCCTTTATCCCTGCTTCAATCTGGTCTAGATAAATTTTCTTCAGATAATTCTGGGCTGAGGCAGCTTAGTGTGTCTCAGTTTTGCTGGCATCCTTCATGCGCGTTACGATAAACGGCAAAGAGATAAAAACCATCACAATCCGAATTGTGTGATGGAAAGCAACAAAGGCAATATCAAATCCAAATATGAGCGCTAGCAGGGTGACTTCATATAAGCCTCCCGGGACAAAGGCGAGCCACATTGCAAGAAAAGAAATATCCATAATCGAGCTCATCGCAAAGGTTGCCGTAAGATAAGCCGTTAGAATAAGAATCATATTTATAAGCCCATCTCGCAGATATCCCATTAATTCACTAAAGGCCACCTGTGCAAGACGCGCCCCAACTGCACCGCCAATCACGAGCTGCGCCACAATCACAAATTCGGTGACCCGCGGTATCGCAACAATACCCAGAATATGCAAAATAGCACTTAGGAGTAGTGGGCCAAGAAGATGCGGCATCGGCACCCGCAAAAAACGGGCTGCAAAATACCCGCCAACAGCAATAGCTGCAAATTTTGCAAGCTGAACAACGCCAAGATCGGTAAGGCCTGGCATGGAGTGAAGCGCAACATTTGACTGGTTAACCGCTGTCTGGCCTTCGAGAACGGCAAGCAAAAGCGGTGTTGTCAGAAACACAAAGGTCACCCGGATGAGATGAAACAGAGCCACTACATAGTCTTTATCAACAAGCTCGCGCGCCATAACAATCGCTTCGGCCTGACCGCCAGGAACAGAGCAAAGAAAGGCCAGACGAGGCTCATACCCCCGCACTCTGGTTAAAAACATATACCCAATGACTGTGACAACCGCTGTTACCCCTATCATGGTAATAACTGTTATGCTCCAGCGTTGGATGTTGGTAAAAATATCAGCAGTAAAGGTCGCGCCAATCAGCACACCAAGCCCCAGAATGACAGGGACATGAACCCAGCGTGCAACACCCAGAAAGGGATGAATACGCGGAAACAACCCACCAATTGCCCAGACACCAAATAAACTACCCATCAGATAGGGTGCTGGCATATTGATAGAGAAAAACAACCAGCCCACCATCAGCGCAAGACTAAAAGTTACGGCAAGTTTTTGAATATCACGTATAATGGGCAACATTAATATTAGTCCATTTCACTGTTAGTAGAAAGTGACGCAAGCTTGAGACGTGCTTTTAATGCCTCATGAAGGTGATGTTTCATGGCACGCTCACAGCCCTCCGCGTCACCAGACTGGATAGCGGCATTAACAGCATGATGTTCAGCCTGTATTGAGATAATACGAGATGGCACACTATAGGCTGTTACGCCGAGAAGAACGAGCATTTGAGAGTGCCGTACAAGACTTTCACTCAGAAACTGGTTTCGGGCGGTCGATAAAATAGCGGAATGAAACATTGCATTATGCTGGGCAAGCGCTTCAGGCGCGGCGCCTTGGCATATCATCATATCTTCGTCGTTACAAAGCTCCTGTAGCACCGCTTTTTCCGAATGGCCTGACTTTTCAGCCGCCAGCCTTCCTGCCATACCCTCAAGTGTCGCCCGAAGCTCATAAAGGTCTGTAATATCACGCCAGCCGAGCTGTCTTATCCGCAGACCATCTTTGCCAGCAGTGATAATATGCTCTGACTTCAGGGCGGTGAGAGCCTCTCTGAGCGGCGTCCGGCTAACAGATAATAATTCTCCTAACTCAGCCTCTTTCAGTCTTGTCCCCGGCTTCAGTAATCCTACTCTAATAGCCTCCATCAGGGTTAGGCGCACTTCAGTTGAGGCTGGCAAGTCATTACCATGTTGCTGCGAGACAGCATCGCGGCAGGATGACCAATTAAACATGCTCATATCAATAGATTTTAGGGCCATTACTCACGTGAGTCCTTGACAGAAAGAGGAATAACTCAATAAATGTATACATATGTATACAGAAAATAAAACATCATTTCCAGATCTGTCAGAAACAGCGTGGGATATTATCGTCATTGGCGCCGGTAATGCTGGAATTTGCGCTGCAATCACAGCAGCAGAAGCAGGCTGCTCTGTTCTGGTTATAGAGGCGGCTCCAAAAGATATGCGGGGCGGCAATACGCGCCATACACGCAACTTGCGGGCAATGCATGATGAGCCAACTGACATTCTAACAGACGCCTATAGTTTTGAAGAATATTTTGATGATCTAATGCGTGTTACCAAGGGGGTAACAAACAAAGAACTTGCCGAACTTACGCTACGTAAATCGTCTGATTTAACAGGCTGGCTAACCGACCGCGGCGTTCGCTTTCAGCCTGCTTTGTCTGGTACATTAAATCTTGGCCGGACCAATGCTTTTTTCCTTGGCGGCGGGCGCGCACTCCTGAACAGTCTGTGTCATCATGCAGAAAAAATCGGAATAATAATTTCTTACCAGACACCGGTTACAGAGCTTATCATCGAAGACGGGTTTTGCACTGCTGTTAAGCTTGAAAATGGCCAGTCAGTCTCTGCCAAAAACGTCATCACAACAGCTGGCGGTTTCGAAGCCAATCTTGATTGGCTTGCAGAAGGCTGGGGCGATTCTGCCAAGAATTTTCTTGTCCGCGGCACACCCTATAATAAGGGTATTATTTTGCGTAGTCTGCTAGATGGCGGCGCCCAATCAGTTGGCGAGCTTGACCAATGTCATGCTGTTGCGATTGATGCGCGCGCGCCAAAATATGATGGCGGCATTGCCAGCCGGATTGACGGCGTTCCCTTCAGTATGGTGGTCAATAAACATGCTGAACGTTTTTATGATGAAGGTGAGGATTTCTGGCCAAAACGCTATGCTATCTGGGGGCGTCTTGTTGCAGGTCAGCCGGACCAAATTGCTTATTCACTACTTGATTCCACTGGCGTTGATAGGTTTATGCCTTCGGTTTTCACCCCGATTATTGATGATACAATCGAAGGACTTGCAGATAAGCTAGGATTGGACCCTGTCGCAACTCGAAAGGCTGTTGATGATTTTAATGCCGCCTGCCCAGACGGGCCAATTGACCAGTCTATTCTCGATAATAAAGCAACTTCTGGTCTTAGCCCTGAAAAAACTAACTGGGCGGCGCCGATTGCTAACCCGCCTTTTTATGGGTTTCCGCTGCGTCCGGGCATCACATTCACCTATATGGGCGTCGAAGTGAATGACCGTGCACAAATCCTGATGCAGGATGGAAAACCAATGGCAAATCTGTTTGCGTCAGGAGAAATCATGGCTGGGAACATTCTTGGTCAGGGTTATCTTGCGGGCATCGGCATGACAATTGGGGCTGTTTTTGGCCTTATTGCCGGTGCTGAGGCTGCCCGTACACTCAATAGTACCGCGCAGGAGAATAAACAATGAGACTTATTGATATAGCTGAAGCTGATGCGCATGAAGAAACCCGCCGCATTATGCAGATATGCAATGCCTGCCGCTATTGCGAAGGGTTTTGCGCTGTTTTTCCTGCTATGGAACGTCGCCGGACATTTACCGAAGGCGATACGGCCTATCTTGCTAATCTGTGCCATAATTGCGGTGCTTGTTACCATGCGTGCCAATATGCACCGCCACATGAATTTGGCGTAAATGTGCCCCAGACATTGAGCGAGCGACGTGTTGAAACCTACGCTGATTATGCATGGCCTCCCGTGATGAGCCAGGCATTCCAAAAGAACGGTTTCCTGACAACCCTGATTGTCAGCCTTGTTCTGGGCTTATGTGTCGCCGGCATGCTTATACTTATTTCACCGCACCTCTTTTGGGGCATTCATCTTGGTGAAGGTGCCTTTTATACACTTGTGCCACATACAGTCATGGCAGGTATCCCTCTGATAATTTCAGCGTTTGTTCTAGTATCTTTTGTGATGGGATGGCGAGGCTACTGGCACCATACTGGCGCAAAATGGGGTGGCATGGCATCCCTCTTGGATGCGATGAGTGCTTCGGCAAACTTGCGTAATCTTGGCGGCAATAATGCGGGAACGAACGAAGGCTGTCCCGGGCCTGATGATAGACCAGCAAATGCCAGAAAATATTACCACCACCTAACCTTTTACGGGTTTATGCTCTGTTTTGCGTCCACTTCCACTGGCACGATTTATCATTATCTGCTGGGACGAGAAGCACCTTATGGCTATTTTTCGCTGCCTGTTCTGCTTGGTACTGTTGGCGGGGTTATCCTATGTATCGGAACCGCAGGATTATGGTATGAAAAACAGCGAATGGATGAGCGTGTAAAATCACTCAAGACGCTGGGTATGGATTATGCTTTTATTGGCATTCTGTTTGCGGTGAGCTTCACTGGACTGCTCCTTCTTGGGGTTCGGGAAACATCATTTATGGGGCTTACACTGGCAATACATCTTGGTTTTGTTTATGGCTTTTTTCTTATTTTGCCATTTTCAAAATTTGTCCATGGAATCTACCGTTTTGCTGCCTTACTCGCAGATGCAAATGAGCGCAAACAAAGCTAGTCTGTGTTATCGCGCAGCACCAAGATGCAGTATAAGGAAGCTTCCTTGTGATGCTAAGCAGTGGCACTATGTCTTCTATGTTGTCTTGAGCGTTACATAAATTTAAGGTCCCTATCACGTTTTTATTTGTGTTAGGCCTTCGTTTCATTGCAGTCTTTTAACAGTTTACTCTCACCTCTTTTTGGACTGTTATTGATATGCCTTCACGCTTTGGTAAAACATCTTTACAGCCCCGGCGCAGCTTTATTTTTGTGCCCGCGCTGCGCCCCGAAATTTTCCCAAAAGCCCTTGCCAGCGGAGCAGACATTGTCTGTCTTGAGCTAGAAGACGGCATCGCGCCTAAAGATAAGGATGAAGCACGCGCCAACGCCCTTGCTATCCTAGCCGAAGCACATGCCGATGATGGCATAGAAAGAATGGTGCGGGTAAATTGCCTCCGGGATAGCTTTGGCATTGCCGACCTTCAGGCGATCCTGTCTAGCACCACACCGCCGGCCTCACTGATGCTCCCAAAAGTTCGCACCCCCGATGAGGTTGCCATTATCGATGCCTTGCTTACTGAAAAAGGCCATGATACCCGCCTGAATATTATCATTGAAACTAATCAGGGGCTTGAAGCTGCTTATGATATCGCGCATGCCAGCCCGCGCATTGATACGCTGTTTTTTGGCGGTGTTGATATGGCAGCAGAGTTGCGATGTACTAATTCTTGGGAAAACCTGCTCTATGCGCGATCGCGCGTGGTTCACGCAGCAGCATCAGCTGGCATTGATGCTATTGATGTCCCCTATCTTGATCTGGATGATATGGAGGGGATGGTGGTAGCTGCCCAGCAAGCAAAAGAGCTTGGCTTTACAGGCAAAGGCGCAATTCACCCGAAACAAATTGCGATGCTGAATGAGGTTTTTAC
>DGJU01000091.1 GCA_002387605.1 Alphaproteobacteria bacterium UBA4588
GACAAAGCGCTTAGCTATATTTGGCAGTGAACATGAAGTTAATAAATTTTTATGGGACCCAGAAATATGCAACATATTTATTGATTGTTCTGTGCCGCTTCGCTGGAATTGGGAAAAGGATTGGGCCGTCCTTATTGAACCTTCACATGAGATGATTATCGCGTGTTTCCTCGACCGAGGACAAAGTCACATTCTTATTTACGATACAGATAATATAAAAGAAAAGTGTGACCTCATAGAGAGCGAAAACCTGTATTTTGCTGCCTCTTCTGAAGAATGTAGGTCAATTCTTTTAAGTCATAAATCGCCTATTCAGGGCGCCCATCTATTTTATTGCAATGAGGGCCAGATAGATGTTGAAGATATTAATCAAATTACAGCTAGCATAAGAGATAGCCTGACAACACACCGCATAACTTTTAACACAATAAAAACAAATTCACGCACGTGGATGACAAATGTAATGACGAACGCCGAAGTGCTAATTGGCTCACCACATATTTCTCAAATCGCGTTACAAAATCCCAACACGGCAATAATCGTTGCTCCCGGACCATCACTTTCAAAAAACATCCATGAATTGAAAAGGATTAAGGGTGAAGCTCTTATTATCAGTGTTCTTCATGCTGTCCCAAGACTGCTAAAAGAAGGGATTATGCCTGATGTTGTTGTACATGTTGATAGCAAACCTGATAGGGACCTGGTAGAAAAATTAAAACAGCACCTTCATGAAGAAATTCCGTTGTTTATTATTGCTGCGAGCCTACCGCAAGTTACACTTGAGATACCAGCAAAGCGATTTGTATGGACAGAAATGAATGCATTAGTCAATTCAGAGTTCTCTCAATATCTCGACCTAGAAATCCCGCTCGCATACGGCGCAAATGTTAGTCTTGTTACCCTAAATTTATGCGCAATATGGAAAATCAAAAATATTGCTCTTGTCGGACAAGACTTAGCATTCGATGGCGATAAATTTTATGCAGATTCTGATGGCCTTGAGAATGCTATCAAAGTAAAGAGCTCGATGATCGATAGGGGTGGTGAACTCAAAGAGGTTCCTGGATATTATGGCGGAACAGTCAAAACCCTTCAAGACTTTGCAATGTTTATAAATGAATTTGAGCGAACAATAAAAGCTGAATGGCAGGAGAATTCAAATCATTTTAATTGCACTGAAGGGGGCGCTAAAATCAATGGTTTTACGCAGTTACCACTCTCTGAATTCATAGATAATATTCAAGCTTCAAAAGAGCAAATAGACAAGAGTGTTTTTGTTTTTAACGATAGTGATAATGCTAAAATGCGCACAAGCTTAAGGAAATACTTCTCCCACTACCTCGATGTTACAAAAGAGTTTCTGGAATATGTAAATATTTGTGCCCGTATCAATAGTATGAAAGTAAAGTCACAAAAGAATATAGAAAAACTAGCCAATGCTGAAGAAAAGCTTAAAGAAATCAGTGTAGAAAATAAGCTTTTAGAAACATATTTAAGCTCCTTCATTGTTGATGTATCACGAAAAAATCAGGGCATTATAAACACGGTATCTAATACCGGTTTTTATGACGAACTTAGAAAAGAAATTTTTGCGTTTAGGACCCTTCTTCTGAACCGAATGCCATAGTCGGTAGGGTAGGATCGGTCCACTCATTTTGGTTAGGTGGGATATGTTGCGAGCGAGTACGACCCTAAATGATTTAGTCCATAGCCCGTCATGATAACACTGCATAGTTCACTGTCAGATATTTCATTAATTTGAAAAGACTTAAAGTCTGGCGTCTCAAAACGCCAGTATTACCGATTAACCTATTTTGGCTTTTCATAATATATTTTGTCTGAAAAATATTGGCGTGTTCTCACTCAAAAATAGACTCGGCCGCGGCGTCAGTTGTAGCTGTCTCCCGCAATATCGGACCGCAGACCATGGTCTTTAGTACTAGGTTTAAGCAGCAGGAGCTCAAAAGCACTCCTTACTTTTTGATTTTTCTTGTCTGAATTTTCTTCTTTGAAACTTATATTCAGAATGTAATTTGTTTTGTTAATCAGTTACTTTTGCATTTTACTTGGGAAATGATTTTGAGCGACTTGATTTGATTCTGTTCGCAAAGGGACTACTTTACCCTTCGTTGTTTTCTGATAATTATTTGCTGCATCCTGAAGGCGATATAGTGCTGTCTTAGCACCATGATTAGCATTTTTATGGCCTTGCCAGATTTCTACAATGAAACTTGCATGTGCCAGTTCTGTCGAGCGAAGCATCATAAATGCATTCCAATCAATTTCACCTTCAGACACCTGCAATCCCTCCCCATGGAGACCTTTTGCATCTGCTAGATGCATATGGGCCGTGAACGGTGCAAGTGCCCGAAGCGTCCCACAAAAATCATGCTGTAGAAACTGACTTGCTAGCTTTGTATGAGACACGTCAAGACAAATACGCATATTCATTTCCGTGCAAAATTCAATAATTTCCTGCTCATCCATCATAATATTATGAAAGCGCTGGCCCCCAAAATGCCATGGAAATGGCGGCATCGTCTGAGGCAGTATTTCAATTGTTTTCTTATCAAGCTGCTGTAGGCTATCTTTCAGACGGCGATAATATGGCTGACGTTCTGCAACAGACAAATGACTATATTCAGTGAACCCTCCCACATTTACAATCAGCTGCCGTTCATGTGACATTGCGAAGTAACTATATATTTCTTCACTCTTATTAATAACATGCTGAAGATAGGAAATAGATTTCCGACGGTAATCTTCATCTTCACTACACAAATCAAGTGTATGGTCCCCGATAAAGAGCTCAGGTGCATGAATAACAAGTTGCTGTTGATAATCTGTCTTAAGATAATCGTCGATTTTTACATCGAGATCATGATAACTCAAATGCACTTCGATAAGAGGTGGCGCCATATCTGAGATAATCTGATTTATATCATGATACCGTGCCGGCACACCCCAACTGCCTGAAAGTGAACGGAGGGAAAAATGTGTTTGTTGTGGTTGGAAATCACTCTGAAACAAGAAACTTCCTTTCGTTTTAGCTACTGCAAGAGGAAACCCGATAAAGTTTTCTAACTTATCAGGCTGGATGCCAATTCCAGGGCTGCTAATCGCAACATTCTCACGTTGAAGGACTTCACCAATACAAAGGTCACGGGTAATAATAAGGCTCTTGGAAAGTACCTCACGGTTCATCATCTCGCCTTGTGAGATAGACCGACTTCCTGCGGTTCCCATCGAGGATTCAACCTGGCGTATTGCTTTAACCATCTCGCTAAGCTCGTCCGGCAGAAGACTGACCTTATGATCATTACCCTCAAGGGAACGATCTAGCGTAAAATGTTTTTCTATAATCTTGGCACCGACAGCGACAGCGGCAACCGCAACATTATACCCATGCTCATGACCTGAATATCCGACAACTCTCTCAGATAATTCGGCCAACCTTTTCATATAATTTAGATTTATATCTCCATAGGGAGCAGGATAGGTAGAGTTACAATGCAGCATGGCAAAATTCGCAGATTTTTGCTTCAGAAACGCAATAGCACGAATAATTTCATCTTCATCTGACATGCCTGTTGAACAAATTATAGGCTTTCCTGTTTTTGCAACCGCTTCTAACAAAGGTTGATTTGTTAGATCTGCAGATGCAATTTTATATCCCGTGATATCAAGAGCTTCCAATTCATTAAAGGAAGTTAAGTCCCATGGAGTACATAGAGGCAGAACCCCTTTTACACGGCAATAGTCGAAAATCTCAGCAAACTCCTCAACAGACAATTGAGTGCGCGAAAGTAAATCAAGCGTATATTGGAGACCCAAATCACAGCTTTCAAACTGTTGAGATGAGCAATAAAGCTCATCTAGTGACCGCATCTGGAACTTTACTGCATCCACACCTGCTGAAATTGCAAAATCAACAAGGTCTTTGGCTCTCTTCACACAGCCATTATGGTTGTTGCCGATTTCTGCAATGATAAAAGAAGGCTCATCGTCAGAAATAAGACGATCTGCAAAGCGAAGAGGAGAATTTTGAGCGAGGGCAATACTCACAATTTGGTGTCGACTATTTATCACAGGGACTGCTTTCATCCCTTGCAAGAATAGACTGGGAGCATCTCTATTTACTGTCGAAGCATAGCAAAAACGTACATTGTGATTCACAATATACTTTACCGTCTCGTTGGATAGAATACGGTCTGCACAGCGCATTATCCAGCGCCGCACATCTCCGTCGCTTAATGAGCCAACAAGCCGGCCATCATCGTTCACAACGAACAAAAGACCGATTTTATTTTTATCGATTATAGTCAGCGCATCTGTTAAATTTGCTGTCTCACTGATGCAATAGTCATTTATATTTTTCTTAAGCAGCATGTGACAGCCTTTCATTTATAATTTGCTCCACAAGTAGCCAATCTGCCGGAGCATCAAGCTCAATAAAAGTATCTTCAGGCATTTCATGGATGCCAATACTGCCGTGAAGACGTGTTTTGGTTTCAGCCAGAAGCGTAGAATCAGAAATATAAAAGGCACCATTTTCAATAAGCGTGCCGTGGAAATCCTGCCGACGGGGGCGCGTTTGAGGGTTATAATTTAAAGGGCGCCCCTCTTCAGACCATAAAAAGCGCTTCATCCTTACAGCACTGAGAAGGCTGTCATCTCCGTCCTGAATAAATTGAGCGCATGCATAATCAAGGTCTAATTGGGTTAAGAGCGGCGATGTTGCCTGAATAGTAACCAGATAATCTGACGCTATTTTATCTAGTGCATGGAGCATAACAGCTTCGGTACTTGCGAAATCATCTGCTAGTTGAACTGGTCTTTGAATAATTTTTACACCAACTCCGAGCGCCTCTACCGCACGCATTATTTCTGCGCTTTCAGTTGAAACAAACACCTCATCAATATGTTCTGAAGCAAGGGCTGCTCTCAGCACCCACTCAAATAGTGGCTTCCCAGCTATCTTCTTTATATTCTTTTTGGGAATACCCTTAGATCCAATGCGCAGAGGAATAAGAGCCGAAAACGTCTTCATACTATTTTTCTTCATCTTACCAATACACTCCAACATGGATTCTGAAACAGTTTAATCATCTGGGAAGATATCATATTTAATACCCTCCCCTTGCAACGCTGCAAGCTTCTGGCCAGTTGTCTAAAACAACCTCAGATGATTTATTTTTCAGCAACGCTAAACTTATCCAGACAATAATTAAGAACTGGCTCCTTAAAAAAGGAAGGCAGCACAAGCCACCTTCCTTTTTCATGTTAGTTATTAACGGTAATGACACTACCATAATATTATCACACTCTATTCTATAGGTCTGACAGCAGTCCCAGAATAGCTTGTGAAGACCTGTTTGCCTGAGAGAGCATCGCCTGTGCTGCTTGATTAAGCACCTGAGCTTTTGTTAGCTCACTCGTCTCTTTGGCAATGTCTGAGTCATTAATTCGTGACCGCGCTGCTTGCGTGTTAACCGAAATATTCGATAAATTATTAATCGTATATTCCATGCGAGACATCGTTGCACCAAGATCTGAGCGTTCCAAATCAATTCTAACCAATGCACCATCAATAGCCGTCATCATGCGCTGTGAATTTAAAACAGTTAACACATCAAGGTCAGCTACCGAAGTAAGAGCCGCCGCAGATGGGTCACCGGAGAAAAAGCCACCAGGGTTAGTAATTACCCCTGAATTAGATGCCGCACTGCCAATCGTGAAGACAACGTTTCCGCTTGTCGCGCCAAGGGTCGAGGAATCTACAGTTAACGTATCACCATAAGTATAGCTACTGCCGTTATTAAGAATTTGGACTGCTGAAATTGCGTTACTTGCTACGGTAACCTGAGCGGTCATACCAGCAGCGCCAGCCACACCAACGGTCCCATTTGTTAAATTAACCAGATAAGTGCCGTCGGTCATTGTTCCAACTACACTAGTAACGTTTGGCGTATTTGATGCAAAAAGATCCGGGTCAGCAGCTGTTCCAACACTAGATGATGTGACTGAGTAGATAAAGGGTGAGTGGAATTCCACCTCGCCACTGACCTGAACCGTATTCGGGTCAAAATTATCAACAAGGTCCAGGGCGTTCCCAGCATCAGCAAAGGTATGGTCGGCGCCAGATACTGTTAAGTTAGGAACTGATAAATTAACGAGCTCATAATTTTCTAGAACAATGTCATAACCTTCATTTGATAATAAAGTGATTTTAGAGCCTGTGACATCTAACGTCGCTGTAATACCTGTCTTACCAGTAGTATTATTAATGGCAGCAGCAAGTTTCGATAAATCAGCCGCACGACCATTTGTTTGACCAAAATCGACGCTACCAGCAATCTGCACGACTTCTGTATTTTTGCCATAAAGGTTAAACATCACTGTATCGGTCGTCTCAGAAGACTGGTCAGCGAAGGATAAATTCAATCGTGTTTGCGCAGTTGCATAAACACCAGTCGTACCCTCAACCGCATTCACAGAAGACACAACGTCTTTTGCTGTTGACCCGCCATTTACATCAACCACAACAGTGCCCACATTACCATAAATAGTAATGTTTTCTGTTTCTTGAATTCTCGGCGTTACATCAGCCAGCTCGTTGACCGCAACCGGATTTGTAGCGGGCAGAAATGTTGCAGCGGCATTTGAAGTTGTATCTGTTCTGAGGATATACTCCCCAAGGCCGGTTGGCTTTACATCTTCAATAGACAGAATTGCCTGGTCAGATGGCGCAAATCCTACTTGGAAAGTCGTATTCACAAAATCGCCATTCAGCATTTTAACGTTGTTGAATGTGCTACTCTCGGCAATACGATGCAGCTCGATTTGCAACTGACCTACTTCGTTATTAATCGCAATTCTATCTTGGCCTGTGTAAACACCATTGGCAGATTGAACCGATAATTCTCTCATCCGATGAAGAATTTGCGACACTTCAGCAAGCGCTCCTTCAGCAGTTTGTGTAAGAGATATAGCATCTCCTGCATTACGAATAGCGGCTTCAATACCCCTGATTTGTGAAGTCATTCGATTCACAAGGGACGCGCCAGCAGCATCATCAACTGCATGGTTAATTCGCAAACCAGATGCAATGCGTTCCAAAGAACGGTTCATCGCTTCTTCTTTGTTCTGCATGTGATACAGTGTCGTAACACCGGCCATGTTCGTATTTATCTTGCTCATGATACTTCTCGCCAGATACAATAAATTGACATATTACTGACATGCAAACTACATGCCACTTTAGAGGCAACTTTTAAAAATGCGTTTAGTGAAGACTTAAATAAGCTGCCACTCTTTGACAAATGGCACTTCACACTCTTTGCGTTATTCATTTTCAGTCTTCGGAACTGGTTCCACATTTCAATGTCTTCCTTTGACAATTACCTGTGTTAATGATGCAAATTAAATGCCAATTGACACATTATCTCAAAAAATCAAACAAGCTTTGCTGACCAACTTTTGCAAAAGCCTGGTGCGCTGCATCGCGTGATACCATTAAAGACTGCAACTCAGTCACAAGGGCAGTAAGATCTACATCCTCAAGCTTTGCTACCTCGGCTGTTACAATGAGTTCGCGTGAACGAATAACATCCATTTGCAAATCTGCTTTTGTTGCATGAGCTCCGACATAAGCTTTTTGAAGACTGAGATTTGAGAGAGCTTTGTCAAAATTCAACATGCTTTCTCGAAGAAGCTGGCCTGTATCTGTGAGGCGGACAGCGTTCAAAACGGGTGTTCCGTTCCCATCAACTGCTGTGAGTTCTACATAGGACGTCATATCATCCTTAGAAAATTCGTATCCATCTATCTCAATTTCACTAAGCGTAATCGCCCCGTTACTTGAATCTAGCAAGGAAACAGTGCCATCAGCCTCAAGGGTCGCTGTCACACCAGTCTGGCTTGTTTGCGCATTAACCTGATCGACAAACCCTTGAAGGTTCTGGTCTGATAGGGATGCTGTAATATCAGCCTTTCCATTCGCGCCTTCTAGGCTAAATGTCCAGGTTTGCAGCTGATTTGGTAGCGTAAAATTTAAAACAGCATTTGCCTGCGCTGTGGCAAATGATGTTGCTGTCCCGCCAGTTCGAACGGCGTTAACAGCTGAATTTGCAATATCAAAAAGCGAGCGATTACCATCAGCTGTTTCAACTTTCATAAAAGCAGAACCGCCATCAATTGACGTGTTAACACTCATATTCTCTGAAATTTGAACAGACTGAACACCGCGATCTCCATTATAGGAGATATTACCGTTATCATCGCGGGAAAAGGCTTCAACATTTGCATTAAACCCAGAAAACAAACTTTGGCCTCGTGAGTCCTTTGTATTTGCCTGACTAAGCAGCACATCAACAAGCTGCTCCATTTCTTGTGCAATTGCCGCACGGCTATAGCCATCATAGGCGCCATTACCAGCAAGAGTTGTGAGTTCTGACATACGCGTAACAACATTGGTTATTTCTTCAATCACCGAGTTAGCTTGTTCAAGCCTACTCTGCGCAACTGCGATATTAGAGGTGAATTTGCCGAGCAACTCCTTTTGGTCCTGAACAGCTGATAGCTGAATAGCACCAAGCGGATCGTCAGAGGCTTTTAGAATATCTTTGCCTGACGCCATTTTATTTTGGACATGCTGAATATCTTTATTAAGCTTACCAAAATGGCTAAGCTGCTGTTGGTTAAACAGTTTGTTGCTAATCTGCATTATCTACTCCTATCTCATCGTATCGATGAGGGTTTGGAACATTTCCCGTGCTGTCGTCAGGATTCTTGCGGATGCCTGATAAGCTTGCTGAAATTCCATCAGCGCGGACGCTTCGCTATCCAGATTTACGCCAGAAAATCCTGCTTCGGCTTCTATAGCTGCTTGTTGACGTGCTTCAGCTGATTCAGCAGCGATTTCATTTGCTTGAACAGATGAACCAACTTTTGAGACAATCGTAGAGAATACCTCGGAGAAGCTGGTGCGTGTCGGGTCGCTCGTTGCCCCATTCTGCAAGTCGATGATAGCATTGATATTACGGGTATCACCTGGTTGGGAGGCACCCTCAAGGAAATAAAATTTATCATCAGCTTGTCCGCTACCAACCACTTTTAGTTGGTAATTGCCAAATTGTGTAATGCCATCTTGGTCAAGGTAGCGCGATGCAATAGAATGCTGGGTTGCTGTATCGATGACTTCAATCAGGCCCTTATCAGGATCGGTTATTTGAACGATAAAGGCATCATCCTGCAATGCTAAAATAGCGTCAACTGGTGCAACATCATATTGAGCACCCAGAAGACGAGAGCCTGTTCCTGTTGTGATAACCAGCAGATCTTCCAGCGGTAAGTTAGTTAAGGATATTTTTTGCTGGGCCCGCGATGTCGCAGTCGCGCTAAAATCAACAACGTCGCCATCTGTCGACGACACTTCAATATGGTCGGCACGGATTTTCACGCTGGTTGTCCCAACCTTAAATCCATACGCATCTTCAGGAGCGGTAACCGCTAGAGAATATGTCGAAGGGTCAAATTCTAGAACGAGGCGCCCTGGACCTGACGTTCCCGATGCAAATTCATAACTTGCTGTCAAACCTGTTGGCGTTGGCGTTGTAGTTACCGTGCCATCAGTTGCAATATCTAATGCTATCGCTGTACCACTGAAATCAAAATTCAGCTGTGCCATACCAGCAGTAACCGTAATTTCCTGACCTGTCAGGCGGGATACATTAGAAGATATGCCAAAGGCTGCTGCGGCTGTACTATTATCCGGCACTTTTGTATCTGATGATAATGATAATGTCTGGCCTGTCAGACTGCCACCACCAAATACCTGCAATCGGCCATCTATATCAAAGTAAGCTGTCAGTCTATCTACTTCACCGCCAGACACTTCGATTTCACCGTCTACCATTGTAATTTCAAATTGCTCGTCGTCAAAATCTACATGAACGCGCGAGCCATCTGCCGGTTTAGCAACAGCTGATACTGTCGATACAAGCTGAGTTGATCCCTCAGAACCAGAATTTGCTGCATCTGTAAAAGTGAAACTCTCAACGGCAAATGCTTGACCAGAGGTTGCACCTGTTAGGATAAATTGCTGCTGACTTCCCGATACTTGGGTTGTAGCAACAACATCTAGACTTGCGGCATTCACAGCCGTAACGAAGGCTGCGCCAAGTTCAGCTGTTGTCGTGATGCCAGACCCAGCTGTTAAGTCAATCGTTACAGTTTGTCCATTTACTGACAAAGCAAAACTATCAGCAGTCGAATCAATTGCTTCAGTTCCTGAAAACCCGAAGGTTGAAACTTGTTTTGTATTGACAAGACTGCCACCAGATAATGACGCAAGAGGCGCTTCATTACGGAGTGCATCAACAAGTGCCTTGTTAATTGACGCCTGATTTACATCTGTAAGGGATGATGCTGAAACGGTACTTGTGAATGAAACGGACGCACTGCTTGTTGGTATAGTAATAGAGTAATCTGCATTTGCTGCAGAAGCCCGCAACCCATCAGCTGAGCCTGCAGACATTTCAGTATCAGCGTTGATTGCAAACCGAACCTGTTTGGTCTCTGATGACGCGTCTGAAATTACATCAACAAGACCATTTGTTTCAGGGTCGAGGGTACTTGTATATGTTGTAGCATTGGCAACAAAACTGATGCTTTCGCTAGAGGTCATTTTTACAACACCCGAAAAACGGGCATGATCTAGAATGCCTGTTCCAGACGTGCTGCCCATCAGGATATCTGATGAAGCAGATGTGCCATCATCATTGATAACGCGGGCCGTAAAGTCTGGGCTTATCACTGTCATATCGGCCATCAGGATATCACCCCCGGCCTCAGATTCTAGAATGATCCGGTCACTATTTGATGAAAGCGACGCTGTAATGCCAGTATGGGCTGTATGCATATTGATTGCGACTGAGAGATTAGTCAGATCAGTTGCTGTAACCTGTGCTGATACAATAACCGGCTGAGTGTTTTTTCCCTCTAGCCCGAAAGTGACTGTACCTGATGAGGTGAATGTTTTTAATTCGACGCGTGTACGCGCTGTTGCATGAATTCCGATATCATCCATGGCTGTATTTAATGTCGTGGCAGCTGTGGCCGCACTTGCGCCAAGCGGAATTGTTGCAGAACCCGTGCTACCATTGCCAAGTGTAACCCCAACAACATGCGATGTGGTTGGGTTTGCAGGAACAGCGTCAATTGAAGCTGTTGCTGACGCTGCCAGACCATTACTTCCTGTTATGAGGGTATGCATACCTCCACTAAAGAGCGTTTCGACCCCGATACCCCGATAAGCACCTGAAATACCATTAAGATAGCTGCCATCATAATTTGCCTGAAGATTGAAACCATTATCTGCGATAAGGAGCTCATTGATTTCTGTTGTTGTAAGGGCAGAACCAGCTACGTGGCGCCCTTCTCGCGTAAATAACTGAATATCAGAAGCATCTAAGGCAGTCTGGACAGACCCCTGAACTTGACCAAGACCAATAGACATATTTGGCTGCGAGCCAGAACTGTCAAAATCACCTGTAGCAAGTGATAGCGTCAGTGCGCCATTCGAGCCAGACGCATAAAGACCAAGGTCAGACATCGTCAGGCTGCCAGTTGTTGCAGCCGTCCCACCGTTCAAGGCAGCAACCACATCCTCCATTGAGGACCAATAGCTACCTGTTGTAGCCTGAGGAAACACACTGCCATAAGTCAGATTTACTGTATGAGGTCCGTTATTGGACGTGCCTGTAAAGGTTACATTCAAAGCAGAAAGGTTTTGAAGCTCAAGGTCTGAAATCTGGAACTGCGCTGAACCTTGGCGGGCAAATGATGCAATATCGATTGCCGAAGTACCTTTTGGTATAACAGCAGATAAACCAGTATTAAGAAACTCTGATGCCAAAACCGGGCTATCAGACGTGGCAAGAACCTTTTCGACTGACAAATTATCGCCAATGATACTATCGCTATCACCGTCACTTAGTTCAGTGACAGTTAACACAGCATCCCCATTGTTTTTTGTATCAGCGCTAATACTGGAATTAGCTGCAGCAGCAAAACCTTCAGGGCGCGCTAAAACAAAACTCATGCGCGCCGCAGCATTCTGGACAGGGCTGATCGTAAAGAAGTCAGCTGCACGTCCCTGCCCGTGAACTGTCATACTTATGCCAAGCGCATTAAGCTGGTTAGTCCCAGAGGCAATTTGGGTTCCTGATACATCTTTGAGGCGCCAGAGAGATGCGTCCTCATCAAACGATAACGTCAATTCTGTTGATGGCAGTAATTGTAAGTTTGTCGTTGCAATCTCAACAGAAGCGCTGCCCCTGTTTGCAGGGTTGGGCGTGAGACTAATGCCATTGACAGCAAACATATCGCCGCCTTTAGCACCATCAAGTGTTATCCCCATGCGATGCTGTGCATTCACATCTCTTGTTACCTGAACAGCAAGTTTATCAAGCGATGCAAGCGTTTCATCAATAGATCCAAACGCCATCAAAAGACCCCGAACAACCCCGCCTGATGCCTGATTGGTTGTCGCTTTGGAGCCGTTCTTGTTTACGATAATCTGCAAGCTCGTATTATTTGTTAAAACATGCTCAAGCTTTGATGCCGTTCCTCCCTCAACAAGCGAAGGACCCATCCCTGTTGAGCCTAAGGTTACCTTAGCTGTCCCAATTTCTGCATAATCTACTGAAACAGTTGTTAGTTGCGAGATATCATTCAGCACACGATCGCGGATATCTAGCACTGCGTTTGGCTCTGAACCACTTTGCCCGCTTGATGTAATTTGCACATTTACCGAAGCTAATTGTGCGGTAAGCGTGTTCAACGCACTCAGCGTGTCTTCCATATGGCTGACAGTGTCTGATTTTAGCCTTTCGAGTTGAAGAGCTGTGTCCACAAAAGAATTAGCAACTATTTCACCCTTCTCCATCGAAATCACGCGTGAAGATAGGCTAGTTGGGTCCACAGCTATATCATATAGCGAGTTGAAAAATCCCGTGAGGCGTTTGCCAATACCACCTTCGCCCGGCAAGAGCTGGTTTTCTAGCTGCTGCAGTTGGCTGAGATATGTTTCATATTTCTTATATTCAGATTGAGAAAACCGACTTCTATCCTGCATGAAGGAATCGAAAGATCTGTTAATATCTTTGACACGAACGCCTAAACCAGCCTGGTCCTGAACCGCGGTAATACTGCCTTGCGCGCTGCTTACTTCCTCAAGCGTTGCTTCACGACGTTTATAGCCTTCGGTATTGATATTGGCGATATTCTGACCCGTTACCGCCAGAGACTGACGGTATGAGTTAATCGCACTTTTACCAATATCAAAAAGGCTGCTCATCTCTTACTCCTTTTCCTCTACACCGAACTGACGCATCAAAGCTTCAGCAATACCCAAATCAAGGGTCTTTGCCAGCTCGGTTGCCCGTTCCTGATCCAGAAGATTGTTGTAAGTTTCCGTGCCTTTATTACTCAGAATATCATCTGACAGCGTTGATTTACGCGCTTGTGCCATCATTTGCTGAAGAAACAATGCTTCAAACTGCTCGGCGGCAGCACGCATGTCATTTGGCTCTGTCTGC
>DGJU01000083.1:0-13906 GCA_002387605.1 Alphaproteobacteria bacterium UBA4588
CCTGAAATTGCGGCTATTTCGCGCGAAATGTGTGCAAAATGGCCGCGTCGTTGGCCAGGTGTGCATCGGTTTGATATGGCAGCAGGCCTTGTATCTGTGCAGCTTTATTATGGCCGGGCAGAGGCGGTGATGCCGCGTCTTAATTTTTCGGCTGATATCTGGTTTCTTGATGGGTTTTCGCCTATCCGTAATCCAGATTTCTGGACTGAAGAGCTGATGAATGAGGTTGGCAGGCTGTCTTGTACTGGCGCACGGCTTGCGACATTTACGGTTGCCGCGCTTGTCCGAAACGGTCTTGCATCAGCAGGGTTTGAGGTAGAAAAGCGCGCAGGGTTTGGGCGTAAACGCGATATGCTGGCAGCGGTAAAATCAGACAAGGCAGCAGATGGCACCGCGCTGATGCCGGCGCTGGCCAAAGGGCTTGATGATGTGATTATCATCGGCGGCGGTATTGCAGGGGCTGCTATCGCCTCTCAGTTGCGGGCCAGAGGCATTGGGCATAAGATTATTGATGCAGGACAGAAATCATTTCCGCCAGCATCCGGAAACCCTGCCGGTATAGTGATGCCGTTTCTGTCGGTTGAAGAAACAGAATCAGCCCGCTTGTCGATTAGCGCGTTAAGTATGATGCGCCAGTTTGTCGAAGAGAACGGGCTTATTTGCGAGGATGGTGTTATTGCTCTGGATTTGCCAGAGGTGAAAATTGGACGTCATGAAAAATTGGCTACACAAGGCTATCCAGCTGATTTAATGCGCATGATTAGTGCTGATGAAGTTGCTGACTTATGCGGCATGCCGTGCGGGTTGGGCGGTCTGTATCATGAAACGGCATGTGTGATTGACCCGCGGCGTGTTTGCGAACTCTTGAAAGAGGGAAGCCCGGTGCTGGATGAGGTTTCGGTAACAGGCCTTATTCAAGAAGATGATGGCTGGACGGTAATCTGCGATACGGCTCGTTTTACAGCCAAACATGTTATTTTATGCGGCGGCGCTGGGGCTGAAGCCCTCATCAGAAGTGCTGGCATTATCACTGACAGGCTTCAGACTACCTCAGGACAGATTAGCCTTATGCCCGATAATACCGGCCTGTCAGCCTTAACAAAAACACTGAATTATGGCGGCTATCTTATTCCGGCGCGCCATCAGACGCAGATTTGCGGGGCAAGCTTTGCCTTGTCTGCTACGACCGATATCACAAGTGAGGCCCATCACCATAATCTGGCGCTGATGCCAGAGCAATTGCACGCCTCTGCTGGCACCATAGATGCGTTTTCAGGTCGCACATCGCTGCGTCTTGCGGTAACAGACCGGCTCCCTTTAAGCGGCCAGATTGCGCCTGGTTTATCTGTGCTAAGTTGTCTTGGTGCGCGCGGGCTTACCAATGCATTGTTTTTGGGTGACGATCTTGTGCGCAGATTATCTGGCCGGCCTGCGCTGATGGATATGCCGTTGCAGGCAGCGCTTGATCCAAAGCGGCTGAGAGCGCGCTAGCACCGATACGATATCAGAGACCGGTAAGATCGCGGGCTGTATAGCGCTCGCCATGCCCCTCACACCCTTCAGATAATAGCGTGACAAAGGCAGGCGCAATATCTGCAGGTGAGGGCAGTGTTGCAGGGTCTTCACCGGGGAAGGCTGAGGCGCGCATCGCCGTGGCTGTCCCGCCGGGGTCAAGCAGGTTGATTTTCATATTTGTCTGCTCGCTTTCAGCTGCCCATGCCCGCGCCATTGATTCAAGTCCTGCTTTGGAGACCGCATAAGCGCCCCAGAATGGCCGTGCCCCAACAGCAGCGCCGCTTGAGACAAGCACAACCCTGCCGGCAGGTGCTGCCCGTAAAAGTGGGTCAAACGTCTTTGCCTGAAACCAGATAGAGGTAAGGTTAACAGATAGGGTGCGCTCCCAGATATCAGGCTCGATATGAGCCATTGGTGCCATCTGACCCAGCTGACCTGCATTTGCAACAAACCCGTCAAGCCGTCCCCACCGGCTTGCAATAGCATCAGCAAGGCGCGGTGTTGCGGCATAGTCTGTCTGGTCAAGCTCCACAATCGTTGCCTTTGCGCCAACAGCCCTTATCTCATCATCAACTTCTTCGAGCGCGCCGCTCGTCCGGCCCGTAATAATCAGCTCAGCTCCTGCGGCAGCGCAGGCAATTGCAGCCGCTCTGCCAATGCCCCGGCTTGCCCCTGTAATCAGAATAAGGCGGCCGTCCAATAGGCCGTTCGATGGGGATGTATCGGGCATTACGCAGAATCTCCGGATGAATGTGATGGGGC
The DNA here is from genome assembly GCA_002387605.1 of Alphaproteobacteria bacterium UBA4588. Lineage (GTDB taxonomy): Bacteria > Pseudomonadota > Alphaproteobacteria > Puniceispirillales > Puniceispirillaceae > UBA4588. The sequence goes on from DGJU01000083.1 coordinate 2,278, forward strand.
TGTTTTTACCGGATAATCTCCTGTAAAACAGGCATCACAGAATTGCGGTGTATCGCTGGAACGGTTTGCTTCGCCCATTGCACGATACAGGCCGTCAATTGAAATGAAGGCAAGACTATCAGCGCCGATTGCTTCGGCCATATCCTCTACTGACATCAGCGCTGCCATCAGCTTGTCCTTATCGGGTGTATCAACCCCGTAAAAACAGGGGTTTGTTGTTGGCGGACTTGCGATACGCATATGAACTTTTTTGGCGCCTGCGGCACGCATCATTGCAACGATTTTCTTTGATGTTGTGCCCCGTACAATCGAATCATCAACAAGAATAACATCACGGCCAGCAACAATTTCTGAATTTGCATTATGTTTCAGCATGACACCTGACGTCCGCCCTGCTTCGGTTGGCTGAATAAACGTCCGGCCAATATATTGATTACGGATAATGCCAAGTTCAAACGGAATGCCGGAGGCTTCTGCATAGCCAATCGCTGCTGGTACACCTGAATCTGGCACAGGCACGACCAAATCAGCCTCTACGCCGGTTTCTGCAGCAAGTTCCTTACCGATTGATTTGCGTGCCGAATATACCGACCGACCTTCTAGGCGGGAGTCAGGACGGGCAAAATAAATATATTCAAAAATACAAAAACGCGATGGCTGTGCTTCTGTTAGTCTCACAGAACTGACACCGTCTTTGGAAATGATAACCATTTCACCGGGGTCAATATCACGCACATAATCTGCCCCGATAATATCAAGCGCACATGTTTCTGATGCTAAAATGGTGGCATCTCCAATGGTGCCCATGACAAGCGGGCGAATGCCAAGGGGATCGCGCACGCCAATCAAACACCCTTCTACAACAGCCACCAGCGCATAAGCGCCAGAGACCTGCATCAAAGCTTCTGCAAGCCGGTCTTTGGGAGCTGATTGATGGGAGCGTGCCACAAGATGGATAATCGCTTCTGTATCGGTTGTTGACTGAAACAAACTACCCGTTGCAATCAGGGAATTCCGTAACTTTTCAGCATTCGTAAGATTACCATTATGAGCAAGCGCAAATGGGCCAAAGGCAAGTTCGGTCAGGAATGGCTGAATGTTACGTACCTCAGACAGACCTGTGGTCGAATAACGATTATGGCCAATCGCAATATGCCCTTTCAGGCTTTCGAGCGCCGAAGAGCCGGAGCTAAAATTTTCACCGACCTGACCAACGCCCCGCAGGACATTAAATTCATCGCCATTATAGGTTACCATGCCGGTTGCTTCTTGACCGCGATGCTGCAGAGCATGCAGGCCAAGTGCGGTAAGAATATGAGCTTCTTTCGATCCAAAAATGCCAAATACGGCACATTCTTCTTGGAATCCATCTGCGTCGGATTCAAAGGGCTGTGTGGTGATATCTGGTGTCATTGTTTGGGTCTCATTTGTGAGGGGTTATTGGCGCTCATCTTTTTTCAGGCTAAACGCATCTTCGACAACATTGGTGCCTTTATCTATCATTTCAGTTGTTGTCTGTCCAAGCTCATTACTCTTCGGTAAACGCATACCGCCTAGCTTCTCTGAGAGACTGGCAGGCAATAATGGAGCGAACAGGGATGTAATATATCTTATGCTAGGAGCGCTCGCGCTTTCACTCATTGCTGTGGGGAGTGCATCTTCTGATTTCAGAACCATTACGGTACTGCCATAAAGCAGGGTGATGATAACGATGCCCCTGACAAGGCCAAATAAAATACCGAGCCATCTATCAAGAACGCCAAGCCCAGCGCGCTTTAACCCAGGAGAGATAAGCGAGGCCAGAATATAGCAGCCGACAACTGAAGCTGCGAACGGCAACGCCCAAGACAAAATTTCAGCAACACCTTCAATCGGAACAAAAGCTTCAATTTTTGGTTCAAGATAAGGCGCAATGACCCGGGAGAGCGCGATGGCGATAAACCAGCCCATAAGACCCAGAAATTCACGTGTCATCCCGCGAAGAGTTGAAAACAGAGCAGAGATGACAAGCACTGCAATGACGCCATAATCAAAAATAGTTAGGGCGGCGAGTATTGTCATCTATCCAGTCTCCTCGTGAGGGTGGTCATCTGATATGTGGTCACCTTAAAAAGCTCACCATCTTATAACAGGCTCGCAAATGCCTGTCGCTATTTTACCGTAGCCTTAAACTATGCCGCCAAGCATATCAATAAACTCAGACAAAGTTTCAGGCTGGCTGACCGACAGAGACGATGGCACCGTACCTTTATTGCGAACAGGGGGCATGAATCCACGCTCAAATCCTAGTTTGGCAGCTTCTTTTAATCGCGCATCGGCTTGTGGAACCTGACGGATTTCAGATGAAAGTGCAATTTCACCAAAAAACAGCGCACGCTCTGGCAGGGGGCGCGCATTAACCGATGAAATAAGAGCCGCCGCAACAGCAAGATCAGCTGCCGGTTCTTGGATCCGTAATCCTCCGGCAACATTTAAAAAGATATCCCGTCCTGAAAGAGGCACCCCGCAGCGCGCCTCCAGAACAGCTGTGAGCATTGCAAGGCGGCTTGAATCCCAGCCCACAACATTCCGGCGCGGGCTCGCAAGCGATGATGGCGCAACAAGTGCTTCTATTTCAACAAGGAGGGGGCGTGTGCCTTCCATGCCGCCAAATACTGCTGTCCCAGGAACAGCATTTTTCCGGTCAGCCAGAAAGAGCTGGGAGGGATTGGCAACTTCCTGAAGGCCGGTCTGTGACATCTCGAAGACACCGATTTCATCTGTCGCACCAAATCTATTTTTAACCCCTCTTAGAAGCCTGAAATGATGACTTCTATCGCCTTCGAAATAAAGCACCGCATCAACCATATGTTCGAGCACGCGTGGTCCGGCAATCGCGCCATCCTTGGTTACATGACCAACAAAAATAACAGCAGCATTACTGACTTTTGCTGCCCGAATAAGCTCATGTGCTGATGCGCGGACCTGAGAGACTGTGCCAGGAGCACTATCAAGACCAGGCAGATACATTGTCTGGATTGAATCAATCACCACAAGATCGAGGGTTGTATCTTTACGCACGGTCTCTGCAATATCAGCGGCATTGGTTGCTGTAGCCAGACCGGCTGGAACAGAGGCAACACCAAGTCGTGCGGCCCGCATCCGCACCTGATCAGCTGATTCCTCGCCCGTAATATAGGCTGTATTACGTCCAGCTGCCGCCAGCTTTGTTACCAGTTGGAGAAGCAATGTTGATTTACCAATACCAGGATCACCGCCAATAAGCAGCGCTGAGCCGGGAACAAGTCCACCGCCTGTCACCCTGTCAAATTCTGCCATTCCGGTTGCAAGACGCATGACTTTTTGTGCTGAAGGAGCATCTGATAATGGCGTAAGGTCAATAGACCTGCCAGTGCTCTTAGCACCTTTGCCTGTCTGTTTTTCAACTCGTTCCTCAACAAGGCTGTTCCATGCGCCGCACGCATCACATTTGCCCGCCCATTTAGGCGCAGTCGCGCCGCATCCCTGACAGCTATAAAGTGTTGTTGATCGTGCCATTCTGTCTAAACGCCTGTTCTGGCTGCGTGAACAGCCTCATCGGTAAGGGGGCCGGTTGCATGACCATGAACAAACTGATGCACTTCTGGAATGCCAGTATTATCCATATCACCAACAGGTCCCTGCCAGATAACATGTCCTTTATGCAGCATGGCAACCTTGTCTGCGATGCGTCTAACAGATGCCATGTCATGGCTGATGGTAAGAGCTGTGGCGCCAAGATTGCGCACGGAGGCAACAATCAGGCTGTCAATAACGCCGCCCGTAATAGGATCAAGGCCGGATGTTGGCTCATCAAATAGCAGAATATTAGGCTTGTCAGCGATGGCCCGGGCAAGGGCAACACGCTTTTGCATACCGCCAGATAGTTCAGCTGGATATTGGTCAATCACCCGGGCTTCTAGTCCCAGCTGAACAACAATATCAGCAGCTAGTTCGCGCGCTTGTGCCCGCGGCATAGCGGTCGTCTGACGCAAACGAAACGTAATATTCTCCCAGATAGGCAAGCTATCAAACAGCGCCCCGAACTGAAATGTCATCCCAAATTGGCGCAGCATATTTTCGCGCGCTGTGCGGGATTGCCCGACTGTTTCAACACCATCAATCAGAATAGAGCCACTATCAGGCGTAATCAGTCCCAGCAGGCATTTTAGAGTAACAGACTTACCACAGCCTGAAGTGCCAATAATACAGTAGGACTGGCCATCTTCAATTTTCAGCGAAATATCTTTTAGAACCGGTTTGCCATCAAATGATTTGGCAATGTGAGATATTTCAATTTTAGCCGATTTGGTGAGCGTGGAAGTCATTATTTTGTCCTATCCAAAAAACAACGCTGTTACCAGATAATTGGCAATCAGGATGAGGATAGAGGCAGACACAACCGCATTTGTTGTTGCCCGGCCAACACCTTCTGCACCGCGACCACTATGATAGCCGTGATAACAGCCCATAAGGGCTATCAGGAAGCCAAATACAGCTGCTTTGACAAGCCCCAACACAACATCACTTGCTTGCAAAAACTCAAGCGTCTTTGCTATGTAAAGGCCTTTGTTAAATCCGAGCCTGTAGATTGACACAAGATAGCCGCCAAATACCCCAATGACGTCCCCGATCAGAACCAGAAAGGGCAGGCAGAGTGTGCCAGCCAGAAGCCGCGGTGCGACAAGATACTGAAGCGGGCGTGTTGATAATGTATCAAGCGCGTCAATCTGGTCTGTTACCCGCATCGTGCCAATTTCAGCAGCCATAGACGCGCCGATACGGCCGGCAACCATTAGCCCAGCAAGAACAGGCCCTAATTCGCGCGTGACAGACAGCACAACAACTGTTGCAACAGTGTCTTCAGCTGAAAAACGGGCAAAGCCAGTATAGCTTTGTAGTGCCAGCACCATGCCTGAGAATAATGTTGTTAATCCAACAACGGGGAGCGAATAATAGCCGATATCCAGCATTTGCCTGCCAAGCTGGCGCATATAGTAGGGCGGCATAATAGTCCATCTAATACTAGCAAAGGTGAACAGGCTTACCTTGCCAATGACGGCCAAAAACCGGAAGGCAGCATGACCAATATTTTGAAGAAGTGCTATTATCATGGCTCACAGTAACATCAGTTAGAAAATTTGTTTATGACATCCTGCCAGCTCATCTTATCAGCTCATAAAATAGGGCAGGACCGCTAAAATGCTATATTACGCGGTATCATAGAGACGTAAAAGCCGTGCGCCAAGCCCTGTTAATATTTCATAGGAAATGGTGTGAGTATCTGCTGCCATCTGGGAGGCTGAGTAATGCGCGCCGATAAGACAGGCCTGCTGTGCGGCTGATCTCTGGGTAGGTGTTAAGGCACTGATATCAACCGTAATCACATCCATGGAAACCCGCCCCACAAGGGGGGCAAGACTGCCGGCAATTTCAACATATGCTTTACCAGACAAGTCGCGTGGATAGCCATCAGCATAGCCAGCGCCAATCGTAGCCACTATCATATCTGTTTCTGCTGTGAAGCTGGCACCATATCCGATGGTGCTACCGGCAGGCACTTCGGCTATCTGTAAAATATCAGCCTGCCACATAATAGCGGGTTGCAGAAACTCAGACGGGCTATCATCTGCCGAACAGCCATAAAGAGAAATGCCGGGACGGGTAAGCTGGTAATGATAGTCTGGCCCAAGCAGTATCCCGCCAGAATTAGCAAGGCTGACCGGAATCTGTGGTGCAAAGGCACAGCATGCCTCTAGCCGTTCGCGTTGCACTTCGTTCAGGCTGTTATCCGGCTCATCAGCGCAGGCAAGATGGCTCATAATAACATCTATGTGAATGCCCGCGTCAGGCGCGTCCTGCAGCGCCTGTTTGGTCGCAGCAGGGCTCATACCAAGCCGGCTCATGGCAGTATCGCTATGCAGATAAGCTCTCTTGGCTGACTGGGTTCTGATTGCCTCATCACGCAAAAGAGGGAGCTGTGCCTCATGGTTCAGCGTTGGGATAATATCAAAAGCTGAATAGTCATTCATCTCACCTGAACGCGGGCCATCAAATACGATGATGTCTGCCTGAAGATTTAAGCTGCGGAATGTTTTCCGTAACGATAAGGCTTCATCAAGACGGGCAACAAAGAAATGACGACAGCCTGCCTTATGCAAAGCAGGCGCAATGGCTGTCATGCCAAGCCCGTACGCATCAGCTTTTACAGCAGCCCCGGTCGCACAAACATCGCTGGAGAGCGCATTAAGACTGAGATAATTTGCGGTGATGGAATCAACAGAGATATGAAGCTGGGATGTTGGCATATCAAAAGCGCCTGTGAGCTAGGAACAGAGTAAAGAAGAGATGATATAATAGCATAACATCGCGCCTCTTGGAGAATACCCTTAGAAACTGTCTGGCAAATGGTCGGCTTCTGCAAGGTCTGAGAATTTTGTCAGGCGACCTTCAAACCCAACATTCACAACCCCTGTTGGACCATGACGCTGTTTTGCAATAATGACTTCGGCCGTCCCATTAGCCTTTTGAAGACGTTCTTGCCACATTTCATAGCGCAGATTAAATTTTTCCTGCGTTTCATTATCTTTTATCTCTGGCTCACCTTTGCCGAGATAATATTCTTCGCGATACACAAACATGACCACATCAGCATCCTGCTCAATCGAACCAGATTCCCTTAAGTCAGACAGGTTAGGGCGTTTATCTTCGCGCTGTTCAACCGCGCGTGAGAGCTGTGATAACGCTAGCACAGGCACGTCTAGCTCTTTTGCAAGCGCTTTGAGTGACCGGCTAATATTGGAGATTTCCTGAACCCGGTTCTCTGGGCGTGAGCCTAACTGAGCCTGCAGAAGCTGAAGGTAGTCAACAACAACCAAGCCAAGTCCACTAGTCCGCTTCAGGCGACGTGCCCGGCTAGCAAGCTGGCTCACTGATAAAGCAGGGCTGTCATCAATAAAAAAGGGTGTCCTGTCAATTAGGCCACTTGTCTCCACCAGATCAACAAATTGCCGGCTATCCATGGTGCCTCTGCGGATCGCTTCGGAATCAACATTAGAGCGTTCTGCCAGAATACGAACACCAAGCTGGTCAGCGGACATTTCAAGCGAGAAAAAGGCAACAGGAACAGGCTCCTCGCCAGTCTGTGTTGTTGCAGCAGCATGAAAGGCGATGTTGGTCGCAAGGGCTGTTTTACCCATGCCGGGACGCCCCGCAAGAATCAAAAGGTCAGACGGGTGAAGGCCGCCAAGCAATGCATTAAGCCCAGTAAGGCCGGTGCTCACCCCTGATATATGACCATCAGAATTAACAGCTTTTTCAGCTTTTTCGATCGCAACACTCAAAACTTTATCAAATGACTGCAAGCCTTGGTCATTACTGTCATTTTCTGCCAGATTAAATAGCTGCTGTTCTGCGGCCTCAATTTGTAACTGGGCATCTTTATCAAGGTCAGGATTGCGTGCATCATGGCTCACATCATCCGATAGCTTTACAAGGGCACGCCGCAGAAATGTCTCGTGAATAATACCAGCATAGTCTTTTGCCGCAGCGATGGAGATAACGCCGTCTGTGAGGTCGGTTAGATATTCTTCGGCTGTTTCCTGGCCAAAGGCGGGGTCATTCGCGAAAAAAGCATGTAATGTTGTTGGATTGGCAAGCTGTCCGCGCCCGATCATGCGCGCGGCTGCCTCATAAATCTGGCCGTGAAGAGGGTCATAGAAATGCTCGCTTCTGAGCGCAACGTTGAGACTATCCAAAAGCTCATTATCAAGCAGCAGGGCGCCCAGAAAGCTCTGTTCGGCCTGAATGTTATGCGGCATCTCACGCACAGCCTTTTCACCAAGCTGTGTTACCGGAAATGTCGCTACTGTTTGATCACTAATTGCATCCACCATCCTCTTGTTATGACATTACTGACACTAAGAGGGTAGATGTGAAATGTGGGGATAATGGGGATAAGTCACATTTCTTTTTTATCCCTGATGCAGGCGGCACAAAAAAAGAGGCCAGAAACCTGGCCCCTTTAAGAGGTCATAGACAGTAATATAATACGATTATAACGCAGAATTATGCGTTATCGTCTGCTGTCTCGCCAGCATCTTCATCTGCCGGTGTTTCTTCTGCAGCTACTTCATCAGCAGTAGCATCACCAGCGGCTTCTGCTTTAGCCATTGCTGCGACTGCTTTGCTTGATGCGTAGTTATCTTCCATGTCATCCTGATCAGAGGCAATGACTGCACGGCCAATCTGAAGCTGTGTTTCAGCTTCTTCAAGGGAGCGGGCAATATTGACTGTCACAGTAATCGTCACTTCAGCATGAAGCGTGACTTTGATTGGGAAGAGGCCAAGTGTTTTGATGGCGTTATCCATCACAACCTGACGTCTCTCAACCGGCTGACCTGATGCAGTTACGGCATCAGCGATATCACGTGCTGTTACAGACCCGAAAAGCTGACCCATTTCAGAGGCAGCCCGCACAAGGTTAACAGCTAAGCCGTCAAGCTCACCTGACTGTTGTTCAGCAGCTGTCCGGCTAACAGCATTTTTCTGTTCACGCTCAGCGCGTTCAGCTTCAAACTTTTCCATGTTTGCTTTGCTGGCACGAAGGGCTTTTCCTGTCGGCAACAAATAATTGCGTGCATAGCCTGGCTTGACGGAGACAACATCACCGAGCTTGCCAAGTTTTTCCACGCGTTCTAGCAAAATAATATTCATAATTTTGTTCCTTTTTACGACAATCTCTACTTAGCCTAGCTAATTACGTAAGGCATCAGTGCCAGATAGCGGGCACGTTTGATGGCTGTTGCCAGTTCGCGCTGCTTTTTGGCAGAGACTGCTGAAATGCGTGAGGGAACAATTTTGCCGCGCTCTGATGTGTAACGAGCCAGCAATTTTGTATCCTTATAGTCAATTTTCGGTGCATTTGGACCTGAAAAAGGACATGATTTCCGGCGGCGACCTTGTGGTCTGCGGACGGCTTCTCTGGTAATCTCAAGCTGAGTCATGGCTTATTTCCCCTCATCCTGTGGTGCATCTTCGGACGGCTTTGAGCGTGGACGCTCATCACGATCGCCTCTGCGGTCATCACGTCTATCGTCACGACGGTCATCACGGCGGTCTTTACCACCGCGTTCTGTTCTCACTTGCATCATGACAGATGGTTCTTGGTCAACTTCTTCGATTGCGATTGTCATAAAGCGCAGAACATCTTCGTTCAGGCCCATGATACGCTCGAATTCATTAAGTGTCTCTGAATCAGTTTCCATATTCAGCATGACATAATGACCCTTCCGGTTTTTCTTGATCCGGTAGGCAAGACCACGAAGGCCCCAAAATTCTTTTTTCTGAATTGAGCCACCTGCTTTTTCAATAATCGCAGAAAACTCTTCAATCATCGCTTCGACTTGCGTAGTCGAAACGTCTTGGCGTGCAATGATCACGCTTTCATAAAGCCGCATCGGTCTCTCCTTATGGCTTATCGTTACCTACCTATCCCAAGGCCGGAAGGGCCAAGCTCTGGCTGTAACAAGCCAGCCTCCTAATGAGTGCTGGCAAGGGAGTATTTTATTCCTTCTTTAGGTGGTGAAGAGACAGAATAACTGCGTTCATCACCTGCAAAGGAGAGGTCTTATGGCGGAGTTTTACCCTGAAATCAAGTAAAAACCCTTTCCTGAATTACCTTACCGTTCTTCACTCATCTTATATGATATGTCTTGATTATCGTTATCATGCTGTCCTATGACACTAGGTAATCAGAAACAGGGTGACTTTACTTAGTGGGCCTGCTTTCAAATGACGTTGAGGTAAAAGAGCAGGGGTATTATGCAGAAGACAGCTTTTCTGTTTCCGGGGCAGGGGTCACAAACCGTTGGGATGGGGCAGGCACTTGCCGCTTCATCGCCGCAGGCGCGCGCCAGACTTACGATGATTGATGAAGCGCTTGGAGAGTCTCTTTCATCATTAATGGCAGATGGCCCGCTTGATGAATTAACACTTACACGCAACGCCCAGCCGGCTCTGTTTGCAAGTTCAGTTGCTGTTCTAGCAGCTCTTGAAGCGGCCTCCGGAAAGCCGGTATCTGCGCTTACTGATTTTGTTGCAGGTCACTCGTTGGGTGAGTATTCAGCGCTGGCGGCTGCCGGTACTCTTGAAATACAGGATGCCGCGCATCTCTTGCGGCTTCGCGGCGATTCAATGCAGAAAGCTGTTCCTGTTGGCGCTGGCGCAATGGCTGCCCTGCTGGGGGCTGACCTAGAACTTGCAGATGCCATTGTAGCAGAGTCATCTGATGCTGGTCTGGTGCAGATTGCAAATGATAATGCGCCGGGTCAGATTGTTGTGTCAGGCTCGCTTGCGGGTGTTGAAAAGGCAATGGCTGTTGCAAAGGAAAAAGGGGTTCGCCGCGCTCTGAAATTGCCAGTAAGCGCGCCGTTCCATTGCGACCTTATGGCGCCTGCTGCGCAGGAAATGGCGGCCGCGCTTGCAACAGCTTCAATGAAGGATGCCGCCATGCCGGTTATCTGTAATATTTCAGCTTCGGGCGAGACGTCAGCATCTGCCTTGCGCCAGAACCTTGTTGCACAGGTCACAGGCAGGGTGCGGTGGCGTGAAACGCTGCTTGAGCTTCACAGCAAGGGTGTTACCCGGTTTGTCGAGGTTGGCACTGGCAAGGTTTTGTCAGGTCTTGTTAAACGCACGCTTGAGGGAGTGGAAAGCTATTCGCTTGAAACATATGAAGATATTGAAAGCTTTCTTGCGACATAAGCTGATATCCTTCATATAGTTATGGACCTCATACCTCTTATTAAGGAGTGACCACATGTTTCAACTCTCAGGTAGAACAGCCCTTATCACTGGTGCTAGCGGCGGTATCGGCAGTGCTATTGCGAAAAATCTTAGCCAGCAGGGCGCCCATGTTATCTTGCATGGCACGCGGGCTGGCCGGCTTGAAGAGCTGGCAAGTGAGATAGGCACAAATGTATCTGTGGTCACCGCCAACCTTTCTGATAGAGAGGCTGTTGGCGGCCTGGTTTCTGAGGCGGCAAAAGCAACGGGCGCGATTGATATTCTGGTAAATAATGCTGGTATAACACGAGATAATTTATTCATGCGGATGAAGGATGAAGAGTGGGATGATGTTTTAGAAGTTAACCTGACATCTTCAATGCTGTTATGCCGGTCTGCCATTCGCGCTATGATGAAGGCGCGCTGGGGACGGATTATTTCTATCTCGTCAATCGTTGGCGTTACCGGTAATCCGGGCCAGACAAATTATGCTGCCTCAAAAGCTGGTATGATTGGCTTTAGCAAATCACTTGCCGCTGAAGTAGCAAGCCGCGGTATCACTGTAAATGTTGTAGCGCCTGGCTTTATTGAAACGCCTATGACAGATGAGCTAACAGATGAGCAAAAACAGAAATTGCTAGGCAATGTTCCGGCAGGTCGTCTTGGCTCATCCCAAGAAGTCGCCGCTGCTGTCAGTTTTCTTGCCTCAGAAGAAGCAGCTTATATGACAGGGGCAACGTTACATGTGAATGGCGGCATGGCGATGCTGTAGCAGATCAGCGCTGCGAGAAAAACCCGTTTCCATAAATGTTGTGCCGGAAATGTT
>DGJU01000083.1:13998-19888 GCA_002387605.1 Alphaproteobacteria bacterium UBA4588
CTATCACATCATAGTGGGTTATTTAAGGGGTGAAGCGGCATAATTCGTCTGGCCTTTTCATTTTTTTCCGCTAGAATTTATGGATTAGGTGTGTTAGTTCACCGACCAAGATCGTCATAGACCGTTTCGGTCGTATTTTTAAAATTACTAATTCTCATTTGGGGGCTTCCATGAGTGATATTGCAGATCGCGTTAAATCAATTGTTGTAGAACATCTCGGCGTAGAGGCTGACAAGGTTGTAGAAGGCGCATCATTTATTGATGATCTTGGCGCTGACAGCTTGGATACAGTTGAACTAGTCATGGCATTTGAAGAAGAGTTCGGTTGCGAAATCCCTGATGATGCTGCTGAAAAAATTCTGACTGTTAAAGATGCAGTTCAGTTTCTGGAAGCGAATGCAGGCTAATTAGCTTATCCAGACTGGCTGCCTTATTTTGGACGAATGATGATTATAAATCAGTCCACATGTAAAAGATTTGCTGCACGCGTGTCATCTGCTTGCGTGCAGCCAGCCATAAGAGATGAGTGTTGAGATGATGCGTCGAGTTGTAATTACCGGCATGGGTGTTGTATCCCCTTTGGGAAATGGCCTTGCCCATAATTGGCAGTCATTGCTAGATGGTAAGTCTGGCATTGACCGTATCGAGGGTTTTGAGACATCTGATCTCGCCTGTCAGATTGCGGGTCAAGTCAAGCAAGATGGCAGTTATGCCAGTCTCGTGCTTGATGATTTCATTGAGCCGAAAGAACAGCGTAAACTAGATAAATTTATTCAGTTCGGTATCGTTGCTGGTATCGAGGCCGTTGAGCATTCCGGCTGGAAACCTGATGATATTGAATCCCGCGATCGTACCGGTGTTATGATCGGCTCTGGTATTGGTGGGCTTCAGACGATTGTGGAAACAAGCGAACTGCTCAATGAGCGGGGGCCACGCCGCATTAGCCCGTTTTTTATTCCCTCATCCCTGATTAATCTTATCTCTGGGCATCTCTCCATTCGCTATGGGTTTCGCGGACCAAACCATGCTGTTGTCACAGCCTGTTCCACCGGGGCGCATGCCATCGGTGATGCTGCCCGGCTTATCGCTTTGGATGATGCTGATGTTATGTTGGCAGGCGGCGCTGAAGCAGCTGTATGCCGGCTTGGGATAGCAGGGTTTGCTGCGGCGCGCGCATTATCAACCTCTTATAATGATAGGCCCACTGAAGGCTCTCGCCCTTATGATAAGGGCAGAGACGGGTTTGTGATGGGAGAGGGCGCTGGTGTTGTTGTGCTTGAAGAATTAGAGCATGCAAAGGCCCGTGGTGCAACAATCTATGGTGAGATTAAGGGCTATGGTCTGTCAGGTGATGCCCATCACATCACGGCACCTGCCGAAGATGGTAATGGTGGCTTCCGCGCTATGACAGCGGCCCTAAAGCGCTCTGGTCTGTCAGTTGGCGATATTGATTATGTGAATGCACATGGCACATCTACGCCGCTTGGCGATGTTATTGAAGCCAATGCCGTGCGGACCCTTTTTGGTGATGCTAAACATGATTTTTCTATGTCATCAACTAAAAGCGCAACCGGCCATTTGCTTGGTGCAGCTGGCGCTATCGAGGCCATTTTCTCGACGATGGCGGTGCATCACTCAGAAGTGCCTCCCACATTGAATTTGCATGATCCAGAACCTCAGCTTGATGGTATGGACCTTGTGCCGTTAGTGCCGCGCAAACGCAAAGTCCGTAATGCCATGTCAAATTCATTTGGCTTTGGTGGCACGAATGCGTCGCTTATTATTGGTGAAGTGGACGCGTGAGCGAAGCGCCACAGCAAAAAGATGCCGCAACGAGACCATCTGGCATTTTCACTGTTATCCGCCGCAGTTTTATTATCATTTCTATGTTTGCCTGTATCGTTCTGGCTGCTGGCTATATGTGGAGTGATGTTATTCGCACTGCATCAGGCCCCCATTCACAAGCTGTGTTATTTGTTCTGGAAAAAGGCGCTGGAACAAATACGATTAAGCACAAATTATACCGCGCTGGTGTGATTGCACATCCCTTTCATTACTATGTCCATGCCCGCCTTCAGGGGCGCTCTTATGTGCCAAAAGCAGGAGAATATGAAATTCCTGCTGGAGCAAGTTTAGCCGATATTTCAACCCTATTTCATAAAGGGGATGTGTATCAACGCCGGCTTGTTATCCCAGAAGGGTGGCGGTCTTTCGATGTCATGGAGGCGATAAATCAGGCAGACGGCATGATATCTGTTATTTTGCGCCCGCCACCGGAAGGTAGTGTGCTGCCAAATACCTATTTTTATCATTATGGTATGGATAGGCGCGCCTTGCTGGCACAAATGCAGGCAATGATGGAAATGAAGCGCGCCGAAATCTGGGCTGCTCGTGCCGATAAGCTGCCATATAAAACGCTAGACCAGCTTGTTGTCATGGCCTCACTCATTGAAAAAGAAACTGGACATTCGGGAGAACGCGGACTTGTTTCGTCTGTTTTTGTGAACCGGCTTCGCAAAGGTATGCGCCTGCAATCTGACCCAACCGTTGCTTATGGATTTGCCAAAGACGGTATTGTGCCTATCACGCTTACCAAAAAACATTTAGCATCACCGCATCGCTGGAATACCTATCGCCATAAAGGTTTGCCGCCGACACCCATTGCAAATCCAGGTGAGGATGCGCTGATAGCAGCAGCACAGCCTGAAAAATCGAACTATTTTTATTTTGTGGCAAATGGTGCGGGCGGACATATGTTTGCAAAAACACTTGCCGAGCATAATCGGAATGTTAGAACATATCGCAGTTACCTAAAACGCCAGAAGCAAGAGCAAGGTCAGGAGTAAAGATATGATTGAACGGCGCGGGTTAATGCTTGTATTGTCATCTCCGTCAGGGGCAGGAAAAACATCTCTGTCTCGCCGTCTTCTTGATGTTGAGCCTGATATTGCACTGTCAGTATCGGCAACAACACGGCCCCGAAGACCAGGCGAAGTTGAAGGAAAGCATTATTACTTTCTGGCACCGCAGGATTTCAGCACCAACATCAATAAGGGCTATTTTCTCGAATATGCAAAGGTGTTCGGATATTATTATGGCACGCCAGCTGAGCCCGTGAATGACAGGCTGAAGCAGGGGCGCGATGTATTATTTGATATTGATTGGCAAGGCACCCAGCAGCTAAAAGATGCAGCGCGCGATGATTTGGTATCAGTCTTTATCCTGCCGCCCTCTACAGCAGAGCTAGAGCGCCGCCTGTTAAGCCGCGCCCAAGATAGTAAAGATGTGGTTGCGATGCGGATGTCAAAAGCATCTGATGAGATGAGCCATTATCCGGAATATGATTATATTATTGTTAATCATGACTTGGATACTTCGGTTGACGCTATCCGTCATATTCTCAATGCTGAAAGACTGAAACGCGAACGCCAGCTTGGTCTTCCCAATTTCGTAAAATCACTTAGTCAGTAGGCTTGTTAAACCAAGGCTGGCCTTATTTATCAAGCAGCCCTGCTGGCCCAAGGCGGCGTGCAAGCGCACAAAAAGCCTCTACGGGAATCTCTTGCGGGCGCGCTGACGCTTCAATGCCGACATCAGCAAGCATTGTCTCCCCACCATATTGTTTGAATGATGCCCGCAGCATTTTTCGGCGCTGGCCAAAAGCAATGGCTGTTACAGCCTCAAGATGGTGTTGCTCACAAGGCGCAAGTGGTGCTGCCCGCGGAATAATCCTGACAATTGATGAGGTGACCTTTGGCGGCGGCGTAAAGGCAGCTGCGGGCACATCAAAAACAAGCTCAGTTTCAGCGCGCCATTGTGTGATCACCGACAGCCTGCCATAGGCTGAGCTTCCATGCGGGGCTGTAATCCGCATGGCGACTTCGCGCTGGAACATCAGGCTCATCGCGGTAAAGGCATCAGCATGCTTTAACCACGATAAGAGCAAAGGCGTTGCAATATTATAAGGTAGGTTGGCAACAATCTGGCGTGGGGCGCTGCCATAAGTCCATAACGGCGCCTTCAGAGCATCCTCTTCTATCACCTCAAGCTGGCCTTCGGCTGCGTCAATTAAATGGGTGAGAAAAGCAGTTGCACGCCGGTCCTTTTCAACAGCGATGATATGGGCATCTCCTTCAAGCAGAAGGGCACGTGTTAAGCCGCCAGGACCAGGGCCAACTTCGATGATTGTGCCAGTAAGCGGGGCTGCGGTACGCGCAATACGGCTGGTTAAATTAAGATCGAACAGAAAATTCTGACCAAGCGACTTGCGGGCTTGCAAATCTGTTTGTGCCATTAAGTCGCGCAAGGATGGCAGAGCCGCGATATTTTGTTTTATTCTATCCATCATTGCCCCGGAACAGAGCTGTGCTGAGGGCCAGCTATTTGGCCAACTATCTGGCCTGCCATCTGACCCGCCATTTTGACCGCTGCAATAAGACTATCGGGGCGGGCGGTGAACTGCGGGGCAATATCAAAGGCTGTTCCGTGGTCGGGTGATGTCCGAATGAAGCTTAAGCCCAGTGTTACATTCACACTATTGTGGAAATCGAGCGTCTTAACAGGGATAAGAGCCTGATCGTGATACATGGCGAGCACAATGTCATATTGTTCACGTGCTGCTTCATGGAACAGGCTGTCAGCGCTGTGAGGGCCGGTAATGGAAAACCCCTTAGCTTTTAAGGTGGTAAGCAGAGGCGTTAGCCTGTCACGCTCAAAACCACCAATATGCCCATTCTCTCCAGCATGGGGATTAAGTCCTGCAACGGCAATCCGTGGGTGGCTTAGCCCAAAGCGATGTTTTAGGTCCTTATCAATGATAGTGACAGTTTTGGTAATTGCCGCGTCTGAAATACTATCTGCAACTTCGCTAAGTGGAATATGGATAGTCAGAGGTACAATTTTTAGCTGATCATTTGCCAGCATCATAACTGGTGTTGCGGTGCCCGTATCCAGAGCTGCCAGAAATTCGGTATGCCCCGGATGAAGAAAGCCGGCTTCATAGAGAACAGATTTAGCAATCGGGTTTGTAACAACAGCACTAAAATCATTATCCTTTGTCAGCGCAACTGCCCGTGAAATCGCCTCAATAATGGCAGGAGCATTCCGGCTATCAGGGACTCCTGGCACAATATCTGCTGGCCAGTTCATTTCCAGCACCTGACAGGCCCCATCATCAGCATGTTTATCATGAGGGGTAAATTTGATATCAAGCCCGCATTTCTGTGCAACGCTCGCAAGGTGGGTTATATCGCCCATCAGAACAATATTACGCAGGCCAGACGCAAAAGCGCGCACGGCAATTTCAGGCCCGATGCCAGCTGGATCGCCTGGTGTTATCAGTGCGGGCTGATGGGCTATGCTGGACTGCATTCTAGTCTCTATATTCTATGATAGCATTACGTTGTAAGCGCAGAAGGTATCGTCCGCCAAGTGTTGATAAAAGCTTATCAGCTTGTTTTGCTTTAAGCTGTTCAATATTAGGAATGGCCGCATCTGGATTGATCCGCTCGCATACCATGAAGACAACCATGCCTTCAGTGAAGGGTAGTGCGCGGCTCATATCGCCTGCGTTGAGGCCTTGAATTTCCTGCTGAAGTTGTGGTGACAGTGAGCCAAGCTGTAATTGTCCAAGAGAGGAGGGCAGGTTCGAGCCGAGGTCGTTATTGAGAGCCTTCATCTCAGCACAATTACGCAGCTTTTCTGTCTGTAATATTAGGCGTTCTGCCGCTGCTTTCTGGTCACCAGAGGATGCCTCCATCGTGAGCGGCAAAATAGCACGTGACAGGCTTATCATTGTCGTCTTGGGGTCTAGCATTCCGTTTGCACGCAAGCCCTCTTTTCGTACAATAACAATCTGATTATTATCAATGATAGGTGAGAGAACCGTGCC
>DGJU01000054.1 GCA_002387605.1 Alphaproteobacteria bacterium UBA4588
GGTACAGGCCATCCCTCATTCGTGATGTCAGCCTCTTTCACCAATCAGGTGCTCGCCCAGATTGAGCTATGGACGCGTGGCGATCAGTATGAAACATCTGTTTATACATTGCCGCGTCATCTAGATGAGAAAGTTGCTGCCCTTCACCTAGCCAAGGTAGGGGCCACCTTATCAACCCTTCGTCCCGATCAGGCGAGCTATATTGGTGTTGAAGAGCAAGGTCCGTTCAAGTCAGAACAATACCGTTATTAATGAGCGCGCCTCTTAGCGTTAATCTGTCCAGTCTTTCAGCGACAGAAGCGCTTGGCAGGGCCTTGGCACAATTATGTGTGCCAGGGCGCCAGCTCTGCCTAGAAGGACCGCTTGGGGCTGGCAAGTCAACGCTTGCCCGCACCATAATAGAACAGGTTTGTGGTCCGCAATCTGATATTCCTAGTCCGACATTTACCCTTGTGCAGCCTTATGATGCCCTTGCAGGCCATGAAGTATGGCATATGGACCTGTATCGTCTTACTACAGCGCAAGACGCTCTTGCGCTTGGTATTGAAGACGCATTCTATAATGCAGCTTGTCTTATCGAATGGCCGGATAGAATAGCTGTTTTACTGCCCGCCACCGCTGTTACAATTTCTCTTTCGATAATAGGAAGTAATAGTCGGCGTGCAGAGATTCTTGCCCTTGAGCAAGATCAGGCTATCATTGCTGATGCGCTTGGCTCGCATCCCGTATAACGCCTTTCATCTGTCCTGAAACAGGCAAATAGGGTATACTACCCTCTATGTCACCTTTGCGTCCTCTTTCTTCCTCTGCGCCGCCAGATGCCAGCCTAACGGGTCTGTATAGCATCCAAGCTGGCAGGCCCTTTGCATCTGACCTGGCATCTGGTCTTATCCAGATGATGCCAGACAAGAAGCTCTTTGCCTCAGCTCATATTCTTGTGCCCTCTCACCGTGCTGTTCAGGCGTTATCGGCTGCCTTTCTTGAGGTAGCAGACGGCCAGCCTCTGATGCTTCCGGCGATAACAGCGCTCGGCGACGTTGATGAATTTCTGCCCGATATTCTTGGCGCACAGGGTTATGACCTTCCGCCTGCCATGGATAGGGTGGAGCGGCATCTTATTCTGGCGCACCTCATTCAGGGGATGATGATTGGTGGGCGCGCTATCTCGCCGCCACAGGCTCTTAGCCTGTCTATTAGCTTATGTGCGCTGCTTGATCAGGTAAGCCAGTCAGGCGGGTCGCCGGACGGGCTAGCAGATATTATGCCGGATGATTTTGCGGATCACTGGGGAGATATCAGAAAGTTTCTGGATATTATCTTTGAGCAGTGGCCGGATATTGCTGCACAGAAACATGTTATGGATTCAGGACAGCGCTCTGCCTTACTGCTATCAGCTCAGTGCGATGACTGGCAGCAAAATCCGCCCGCTCATCCTGTTATCATTGCAGGCTCAACAGGTAGTCTTTCATCAACGCGGGCACTGATGAAAACGGTTATGGGATTACCGCAAGGCTTCATCGTTTTGCCCGGCCTTCCCGAAATACTGTTTGGCCCGGATGACTATACCGCCATAAGGGCTGATATTGGCCATCCATTCCATCAGCTCCTTGAAACCCTGGCAGCACTTGATGTGATGCAGGATGATGTAAAAGGCTGGGTGTTTCCGCCCGATAGCCAGATGAGCCAAACTGAAAGCCATCTTGCACAAAGGCGGGCCTTATTCATGGAGGTGTTCCGCCCAGCAGAACAATCCTATCTGTGGCGCCGGCTTGCTGAAACGCATCGGCATATTACCCGTGATGCTCTTGCATCCATGCGCCGGATAGATGCTGTTGATATGTATCAAGAGGCAGATATTATTGCGTGCCTGATGCGCAAAACACTTGAGCATCCGACCAAAACAGCAACCCTTGTCACAGCTGACAGAACGCTTGCGCGGCATGTGCGGGCGGCTCTGATGCGCTGGCAGATTCAGATTGATGATAGTGCTGGTGTACCGCAGAACGAGACGAGCGTAGGGCATTATCTCCAGCTGGTTGCTGAATGGGCACAAACAGGAGGCAGTGCAAAAGCCCTTCTGGCGCTTGCAAAGCACCCGCTTGCGTCCGGTGGAATGCAGACAGCTGATTTCAGAAAGCATGTCCGGGCAATTGAACGCCATGTATTGCGTGGGTATCTTCCCGATAGCTCGGCAGCAGGCATTGCTGAAAAACTAGTAGCCTTTCCAGAATTGCTGGCATTCTATCAGACACATATCCTTCTGCCCCTTGCGCCCATTACAGACGCTTTTGCTCATCCGGTGCCGGATATGGCACGGCTCGCAGATGCACATGGCACAGCCGCCGAAAACTTTGCTCAGACAGATATTGGCAATGCTGCGATCCTCACCCTTTGGGGTAGCCCGTCCGGCAAGGAAGCAGCGGCTCTGCTTGAACGGCTTGCTCATTATGGCCAGATTATCAGTCTTACGGCCTCTGATTATCCTGCAGCGTTTCTGGCGCTTACCAAACAGATTACCGTGCGGTCAGCCTATAGCACCCATAGCAGGCTTACTATTTTAGGGACGGTTGAGGCCCGAATGCAGAGCGCTGATCTGGTTATTCTAGGGGGGCTTAATGAAGGCGTATGGCCGCCTCATACAGCACATGACCCTTGGACAAATACGGCCATGCGCAGCGCCCTTGGGCTTCCGGATAGGCGCTGGCGAACAGGGTTATCGGCGCATGATTTTTTTATGAATGTCTGTGCGCCTGAAATTATTATAACCCGTGCCCTTCGGGTTGATGATGTGCCAACAACGCCAAGTAGGTGGCTGGAGCGTCTGGGCGTTGTGCTGACGGCTATTGGCCATAAAGGGGCTCTTGCTATCGGCCTACCAGACGATATTGCCGCGATTTTAGCAGCGCCTCGCAGAATTATGCCCCGCCCTTGTGCGATGCCGCAACCACGCCCCGCATTATCCTTGCGCCCGCGAAAGTTTTCAGCCACTGATTTTGATAAATGGATAACAGACCCATATCAGATTTATGCACAGAAAATTCTGAAGTTACGCCGGCTCGATCCAGTAGATAGGCGCCCCGATGCTGCTTTGAAGGGGATGTTGTTTCATGATGCTCTGGCGCAATTTTCGGCCCGTTATGATACAGGCCCGCTTCCCGATGATGCTTTTCAGCACCTGATGGCATGTGCACGCTCCGTCTTTAAGCCCTATCTGCATCACCCGCAAATATCAGAATTCTGGCTTACACGGTTTGAGGCGGTTGCGCGCTGGTTTTGTGAAACCGAGGATGAGCGGCGGGCAGATATGAGATTTTGCCTCATTGAAAAACGGGGCCGTGTCATTCTTAATGCATCCGGAGGGCCGTTCGAACTTAGCGCAATTGCCGACAGGCTTGATTTTCATCAGGATGGTAGCTGGACCATTATTGATTATAAAACAGGCGAACCGCCATCGGCCAAACAGGTTAAGGCTGGCCGTGCCACACAGCTTCTCATCGAAGCCGTCATTGCAACAGGCGGCGGCTATGATAACACGGCACCTGAAGACATTCAGACCACGGGCAATCTGTCTATTCGCGGGCTGACCTATTGGAAATTAAAAGGTAGGCAAGATGCGCCAGCCACGCTGTCATCTGTCCTGCCAGCGGATTTCGATGGCGTTAAGGACATAGAGCAGGCGCTGATAGAGCTTGTCAGTGCGTTTGATGATGAGGCGCGCGCCTATGATAGCGAGCCAGACTCAGAAAATCGTCCTCGTTTCTCGGATTACAGGCATCTTGCGCGGGTGCGTGAATGGCGACCAGAGGAGGGGCCAGGTGACTGACAATTCCGCTCATTCAGAAGGCAGTCGCCACGCAACTATGCTGCAGGCAGAAGCATCGCGCCCTGACCAGTCAGTGATTGTGTCTGCGAATGCCGGCACCGGAAAGACTAAGGTTTTAACGCAGCGTGTATTGCGTCTTTTGCTATCTGGCGCGCATCCCGACACAATTTTATGTGTGACCTTTACCAAAGCGGCCGCCGCTGAAATGCGGCATCGGCTTTATGAAAGTCTGGCAGACTGGGCTATCTGGAGCGAAAGCAAATTGCTCGCTCATTTTGCTGAGATAGGCGAAGCTCGCCCCACGCAAGAACAGATAAAGATTGCCCGTAATCTGTTTGCCCATATTCTGGATCACGAAGATGGCCCCCGTATCGAGACGGTACATTCTTTTTGTCAGTCCGTGTTAAGCCGGTTTCCGCTCGAAGCCGGTGTCCCGCCACATTTCCAGCTTGCCTCAGATATAGAGGCAGCAGGGCTATGTCAGGATAGTTTCTACCGGGTTGTATCACGGCCTTCTCCGGCCCTTATAGAGGATGTTGCGCACCTGTCTGGCTGGGTTGATGATAGCAATCTGAGCGACTATGTGCGCCAGGTTGTCAGCAATCGTGACCTGGTTACCCCTTATGCAAATGACCCTCATGCTCTTGCGCGTTTTGATAATTATATGAAGGATGAGCTTGGCTTGTTTGACCCGGCGCGCCTTGAGATGCTCGCCGAAGAAACAGTGGCAGAATTACAGCGTCATAAGATTGGCGAAGTAGCAGAAATGCTGCTTCATGGCGGGGCTATCGTCCAAAAACGTGGTCATAAAATTGCACAATGGTATGCACTGCAAGATAGTGTGAAACCGTCCCATCTTGCCGTGCTGGTCGAGGCATTTTTTACCCAAAAAGGTGAACAGTATAAAACCTATTCCAGCAAGGCGCTTGATGAAATATACCCTGATTGTGCTGCGCGTCAGCAGCCGATTATCGATATTCTGGAAGCTTATGTTCAGAACAAGGTAGGGGCTATGTGCCGCCGGCTCTCGCTCGCTCTCGCCCGTCTCTCAGCTGAAACATTTCGTCAGTTTCAGTCAGAAAAAGCGCTATATGGGCTGCTGGATTATGATGATTTAATTTATTTTACCGAAGCATTACTATCGCAAGATCAGATGATGGCGTGGGTGCGCTGGAAACTTGATAACGGTATTAATCATCTGCTGGTAGATGAAGCGCAGGATACTAGCCCGACACAATGGACTTTGCTCCGTAAATTATCAGACCCGTTTTTTGAAACATCTGATGATGATGAAAAGGCCCGCACTTTTTTTGCTGTTGGTGACTTCAAACAGTCAATTTACAGCTTTCAAGGGGCTGACCCTCTGGTATTTGAGACGACAACATCTGCCATTTTTAACGCTGCAAAAGCGGGCCAGAAGCCGGTAGAAAAAATTCCTTTTACCCGTTCATTCCGGTCCAGTGCAGCTGTTCTGCAGTTTGTTGATAAGGTCATGGGTGATACCCGCATCAGTGGGGTGGGCGGGCATTATCAACAGCATGATATTGAAAAAGAGGCAATTCCCGGGCTTGTAGAAGTCTGGCCGATTACCGTAGGAGAGGGTAGGGATGAGGCGCCCTCTTTCTTCCCGCCAGCTCTTGCCGACCAGCACTCTGCTGAAACCAAGCATGCCGATAAAGTGGCGGCGCATATTGCTGGTCTTATTTCCGGTCATGATAGCCATTTGGGCCCTGTTGCTCCTGGGGATATTCTTATTCTGCTGCGAAAGCGCGATAGGTTTTCAGCCCTATTAAGAGCTGCCCTTCAGGCGGCTGGATTGCCGGTTGCTGGCGCTGATAGGCTCACCTTAAATAGTCAGATAGAAATTCAAGATCTGCTTGCTCTTGGTGATGTGTGCCTGCTGCCTGAAGATGATTTGCAGCTTGCGGCTCTGCTGAAATCACCTCTTCTGGGATGTGATGAGGAGGCGCTTCTGAGCCTTGCGGCATCACGGGGCAAGCAAAGCCTGTTTGAGGCATTAATGCGCCATGATGGGGCAGCTGATAGTTACGGCAGTGCGTGTGAGGCGCTGGCGAGATGGCGGTCGATGGCAGATCAGATGCCTGTTTTTGAATTTTATAGCGCAGTGTTAACACAAGGTGGGCGTGCTGCGTTTCATAACAGGCTTGGCGCATCAGTAGATGATAGTTTGAATGCGTTTTTGCTGCGGGCGCGTGAACATGGCAAAACCGGTAGCTCTGGCTTAAGTCATTTCCTGTCAGAATTTCGCCAAGGCGGCGGAGATATCAAGCGTGATATGGATGCAAAAGCAGGAACGGATATCCGGATTATGACGATCCATGGGGCAAAGGGACTAGAAGCCCCCATTGTCTATTTACCGGACATGCTGGCTTCACCAAAGCCAGCGGAGCGTATTGTAATGAGCAAACATGGCGTTTTTCTCTGTCCTGGAGCTGTGTTTCGCCCGGACTTTTTTGAACAGGCAAAATCCCTTACCAAAGATCAGCAGCATAAAGAGGAGGATAGGCTCCTTTATGTTGCTTTGACGCGGGCGCGCAATGCCTTGTTTATTTCAGGATGGCAGCAATTGCGCCGCCGGAAAAACGAGGGAAGCTGGTATCAGCTTGCATCAGACATAATAGCAGACTTGTTGCAGACACAAGCAAGCGATGAGCAAGTAATGCGCTACCAGACAGGTCAGCGTGAAGATGTGGAGGCGCAAAAGATAGAAGCGCCGCTTCATTCAGGCGCTATACCCTCATGGTATACAACCCCGCCACAGGTTGAGACTACGCCACTCCGCCCGCTTACCCCGTCCGACTTAGGTGATAGTGATATCGTGATGCCGTTTTCAGCATCAAACCGGATACAAGCGCGCCTTACAGGCACATTTGCGCATCAGTTACTGGAAATATTACCGCGCCTTTCGCCCGAGCACTGGGATGCGGCAAGTGCGCGTCTGTCTGCCTCATATCAAACAGGACGACAGCCTCTTAGCCCAGAAAATTGCCAAAAAACGATAGCTGATGTGAAGGCCCTTATTGCGGCGCCGCGCTGGCAGGCTTTGTTTGCAGCAGACGCATTATGTGAAGCGCCGGTTGTGGGGACGGTGAGAGGCCTTTCAGTGTCAGCCCAAATAGATAGGATGCTGATTACAGATAGCCATATTATCATCGCTGATTTCAAAACAGGCCGCCCGCCGCATCATAATGAAGCAACCCCGACTGCTTATTGCCGGCAAATGGCCCTTTATGGAGCGCTTCTTGCGGAAATTTATCCTGATAAAGAAATTTCCTGCTGGCTCATATGGACACAAGACTTATCAGAGCGGCAGGTAACAGCTAAACAGCGTGCTGACATCATTTTAACGCTTGGATAAGAAACGGCATCTTGATTTGTGCGCCTCAGCCTCTTATTTTGAACATAGAGGGCGTGACGCTCTATAATTTTGGTTCTGAGGAGTAGTAACCATGCCAACAATGAAAACAACTGATGCTGATTTTGCTACCGACGTTCTTGCGTCTGACCTACCTGTGCTAGTTGATTTCTGGGCAGAATGGTGCGGTCCATGTAAAGCGATTGGTCCGGCACTTGAAGAAATCTCAGAGGCAATGGGTGACAAGGTCACAATTGCAAAACTGAATATTGATGAAAATCCATCAACACCGCAAACCTATAATGTGCGTGGTATCCCAACCCTCCTGATCTTTAAAAATGGTGAAGTTGCGGCTGAAAAAATTGGCGCAATGCCAAAATCTGCTCTTGAGCAGTGGGTCACTGAAAATATCTAAGCATATTGCTTAGCTAGTCAGGAAATGTCTCGTTTTCGCGCAAGACATTTCCTGCTAGATATAATGATCCGCAGATTAATACAGGCCGCTTTTTATCACAGTGCAATAAGGCATCTGTAAGGCTTGTGCAGGCGCGCGCTTCACAGCCAATATTCTGTGCTTTGCTAGCAAGTATTTCTGCTGGGATGGCCGCATCCTCGCCCTCTATGGTAACGCAAAAAACTGCCTTAATATGAGGTGATAATGCCGCTAGAAACGGCTCAGGCGGCCGCGTATTGAGGGCGCCGTAAATAATCTGCCATCCTATACCGGCACTGTCATAGTCTGCACTCAACTCATCAAGTGTACTGCATAACGCATCCGCGCCATGGCGATTATGCGCGCCATCTAGCCAGAGCGGCGCGCCGCCATTGATGGCAGAAAGACGGCCGCCAGTAAGGTTTTGAATTCTGCCTGGCCAAGATGCTAATGCTGCGCCTGGCAAAGCGCTATGGGCTGTGGTTTTTGTGAGCAGGCCTGATGCCAGAAGCCCCATTAGTGCAAGGGCTGCATTATCATATTGATGAGCGCCACGAAGGGCTGGGGCAGGCAGGGTATAACGCGCCTCATTCCACGTAAAATGCCAGCTTTTATCGCTATTTACCTGCCAGCTAAAATCATCTCCGCCGCGGAATATCTGTGAATTCATGGCGGTGGCAGTGTCTGTTAGGACAGCAGCTACCTCTGCTGTTTGCTTCGCCCAGATGGTAGGCCGGTCAGGCCGCATAATGCCGGCTTTCTGGGCTGCGATGTCACGCAAATCAGTGCCAAGGAAATGTTCATGGTCCCGCGCAATCGGCGTGATAATAGAACAGGCTGTATCGGCAATAATGTTGGTTGAATCATGCAAGCCGCCAAGACCTGTTTCCAATATCAGAAGGTCGGCATGCACTTCTGCGAACCCCAGCAATGCTGCGACAGTGGTAATCTCAAAGAAGGTAATAGGCGCGCCATTATTTGCTGTCTCGCACCTTTCAAGAAGTGCAATAAGCTCGCTAGTGCTAACCAGCGAGCCTGCAAGCCGGATACGCTCGCGAAATTCACATAAGTGGGGGGAGTTATAGACATGTACACGCAAACCCGCCGCTTCGGCAAAAGCCCGGATAAATGCGGTAACAGACCCTTTCCCATTTGTGCCGGCTACATGGATAACAGGCGGCAGATTTTGATGCGGGCTGCCAACAGCTTGTGCAAGCCCAACTGTCCTCTCCAACCCTAAATCAATAAGCTTGGGATGGAGTTTTTGTAAGCGCGCAAGGACTGGATCAGCCGCTTTATCAGCCTGCAACACGCCCAGCCTCTGGCCGTGTCTCCATCAGAAGAGACAGGATTACAGAAAGTTTTTGATGCTGTTCTGCGCGTGGCACAACCATATCAACCATGCCATGTTCTTTTAAATACTCAGCTGTCTGGAAATCATCAGGGAGCTTTTCACGCACCGTTTCTTCGATAACACGCCGCCCAGCAAACCCGATAATTGCGCCTGGTTCTGCAATCTGAATATCACCCAGCATTGCAAATGATGCTGTTACACCGCCTGTAGTTGGATGGGCAAGCAGCACAATATAGGGAAGATTTGCGTCTTTTAGCCGTTCAACAGCAACGATAGAACGGGGCAATTGCATCAGCGATAGAATACCTTCCTGCATTCTCGCGCCGCCAGATGATGGCACAACAATTAAGCTGGCACCGCGCGCCACAGCTTCTTCAGATGCGCGCAGTAAACCATCACCAACTGTCCGGCCCATAGAGCCGCCCATGAACTGAAAATCAAATGCCGCAACCACAGCATTTTTGTCGCCAATGGTACCCGCTGCAATCGCAATCGCATCATCAGCGCCGGTTTTGGTACGGGCTGCTTTGAGCCTGTCAGGATAGCGTTTATTATCTTTGAATTTTAGCGGATCATCTGGGGTGCTGGCGACTGCAATCGGCTCAAACTCGCTATTATCAAACAGCAAGGCAAAGCGTTGCTGAGGGCGAAGCGGTGCATGGTGATTGCATCCGGGGCAGCAATTAAACTGCTGTTCATAATCCTTGTTGAAAATCATCTGGCTACAGGACGGACATTTAATCCAGAGATTATCTGGCACATCATCTGACTGCACCCAGGCTTTGATTTTTGGCAGGACTGAGTTGGTAATCCAATTCATAACGTTTTATCTCCTTACTGGCATGCTAGCTTAGCTCTATGAGCGTACAGCGTCAGAAAGTGTGGCGCAGAAGCTGCCAATTTTGCCAGCAATAACACCCTCTTGGGAAAGCTCAGTGCTGCTTGCCTCTGCAATGAGAGAAATAACAGCTGAGCCGATAACAACACCATCACCCTTTGAGGCCGCATCGCGGGCCTGCTCTGGTGTCCGGATGCCAAAGCCTGTGACAACAGGAAGCGATGTAACCTCTTTTATGCGGGCCACAGCATCCCCGATGGATGAAATGTCAGCGCTTTTGGTGCCTGTGATGCCTGCAATCGCAACATAATAAACAAAACCACCGGCTTTTTCGATGACATCTGTAAGCCTGTTCCCTAATGTTGTTGGCGTGATAAGCCGGATAAAAGAGAGGCCAGCCTCGCGTGCTGGATCACATAATTCAGCATCTTCTTCTGGTGGCAGATCAACAACAATCAATCCATCTACGCCAGCATCCACAGCATCAGCAATAAATTTGTCAGGATTATGGCTATAAATAGGATTGTAATATCCCATCAGGATAAGGGGCGTATCTGCATGCCGTGCACGAAACCGTTTTGCCATAGCAAGCGTTTTTACTAAGGTCATGCCGCCGGCTAATGCCCGAAGGCTTGCTGCCTGAATGGCAGGACCATCTGCCATTGGGTCTGAAAACGGCATGCCTAGTTCGACAAAATCAGCCCCATTTTCAACCAGCTGGTCAAGGATATGATCTGATTCGGCTTCTGACGGGTCGCCTGCTGTTACAAACACACCCAGCACAGAGCGCCCTTCATCAGCCGCTTTTTTAAAACATGACGCAATACGTTCAGTCATCTCAACACTTCCTTTATCTCTAGAGCAGGCCGCGCTCATCGAGCTTTGGTAATACAGCTTCTAGGTCCTTATCACCGCGCCCGCACATATTCAGGATCACGACCTGATCTTTTGGCAAGGTTGGCAAAAACGTAGAGGCAAATGCAAGCGCATGTGATGGTTCAAGCGCCGGAATAATGCCTTCAAGGCGTGAGCATTTCTGGAATTGTACTAGCGCTTCTTCGTCTGTTGCGCTGACATAATTCACTCTGCCAATATCGTGAAGCCATGCATGCTCCGGCCCAATGCCCGGATAATCAAGGCCAGCAGAAATTGAATGGGCGTCCGCAATCTGACCATCATCATTCTGCAGAAGGTAAGTGCGATTGCCGTGAAGCACGCCTGGCCGCCCGCCTGTAAGGCTCGCGGCATGCAGGCCAGAACCAATGCCATGGCCGGCAGCTTCTACCCCGTAAATGGCAACATCTTCATCATCAAGGAAGGGGTAGAATAGCCCCATAGCATTTGAGCCGCCCCCAATGCACGCGATAAGCGCGTCGGGAAGCCTGCCTTCTGCCTCCATGATTTGGGCCCGCGCTTCAGTCCCGATAATGGCCTGAAAGTCTCTCACCATCTCAGGATAGGGGTGCGGTCCGGCTACAGTGCCAATGATGTAGAAATGGGTATCGGGATGCGCGACCCAGTATCGTAAGGCTTCGTTCATCGCATCTTTGAGGGTGGATGTGCCGGAGGTGACAGCGTGAACTTTTGCCCCCAACAGGCGCATTCTATCCACATTCGGTTTTTGACGGCGCACATCTTCTGCGCCCATAAAGACTTCGCATTCAAGGTCAAATAATGCGCAGGCTGTGGCGGTTGCTACGCCGTGCTGGCCGGCACCTGTTTCGGCAATGATTTTAGTTTTCCCCATCCGCTTTGCCAGCAGTGCCTGACCAATCACATTATTGATTTTATGGGCACCTGTATGGTTAAGCTCATCACGTTTTAGATAGAGTTTTGCGCCGCCATAGGCTTCTGTTAGGCGTTCTGCAAAATATAATGGCGAGGGGCGCCCGATATAATGTTTATGAAAATAGGCAAGCTCTGAGGCAAAGCTCGGATCGGCTTGCGTTTCACGATAAGCTGTCTCTACCTCTAGGATAAGGGGCATAAGTGTTTCAGCAACAAATCGGCCGCCATGGAGCCCGAACCGTCCCGAATCATCGGGCAGCGTGCGATAGGAATTAAGGGGTGTATCGCTCATAAAAAACCTCGAATTCTACCTGTCATATATAGGCTCGAACAAGACGTAAGAGCTACTATTGTGAGAGGTTTTATACTCAACTAGAAAAGCCGGAACCAGTGGAAAATACTTTACCCGAATTTTGCGGCCTGCACAAAGCGAGAGATGGCAGAATGGTTTTTTTCGCCCCGGTTTTTTTCAACCCCTGACGAGACATCCACGCATGGCGTGCCCGACTGCTCAATAGCGCGCGCAACATTGCCGGAATCTAGCCCGCCCCCAAGCATCCACGGAAGCGGAATTTGAGCTGTCTGCATCAATGTCCAGTCAAACTGTGCGCCCATGCCGCCAGGTAACGCAGCGCCTTTGGGCGGCGCGGCATCAAAAAGCAGTCTGTCAGCGATTGAAAAATAGGCTTCCGCAGCGGCGATATCAGCAGCAGACGTGACTTTAATAACGGGCATGACGGGAATGCCGAATGTCTGTTTTATGTGATAAGTGCGCTCTGGGCTCTCATGACCATGAAGCTGCAGAATATCAGGCCGTGCTGCCCGAATTATCTGCTCAATTGTTGCATCATCAGCATTAACACTTAATGCGACACGCTGGGGCACCGGCTTTGGGCTACCCTTTAGTGACTTATCTGCTTCGCTAGCAAGTTGGCTTGCAGCCTCAAAGGAAAGGTGACGCGGCGATTTTTCAAAAAAAACAAACCCGACATAATCAACATCACATGCCGCGCATGCTAGATAGTCAGCAAGTGTTGAAATGCCGCATATTTTAACCTCACTCATAGCTTACTCACTCGCTCTTTATAACAAGCCAACAGCTTATCGCTGGCTGGATCAACGTGCAAGACGGCGCGGTGCCAGGTCGTCTGTTGCGATATCATCTGGATGGCGCTGCGTGTCAGCAAGCTGTTCTGATAAAAGATCAATTTGTGCGTCCGCTTTAGCAAGTTTTTTGGTAAGGCGCCGGCTACGCGCCTGAAGAGGGAGGCTTGCAAACCATAGCACAAGCCCGCCTGCTAGAAGCCCAAAGCCGATACTGGCAAGCACGACCAGCCATATTTTAGCTGTGATTATTGTACTGAAAGGCCAGAGACTAAGGCTAACAGTTTGTGTGTTTACACTAACAAAAGAGGCGATAAATAGGAGGCTCGTCCCAGAGACAATAAGCCATAGGATATGCCCTAACATGCGCATGGCGTTCTATCCTTTAAAAATCATAGAAAAAGGCCTTTGGCATGTGTCTCACGACTAGTCTTTGTTAAGACGCTCACGCATACCTTTACCCATTTTGAAAAAGGGCATGCGCTTAGCATTCACTGAAACAGCTTCCCCTGTCCGAGGGTTACGCCCCATCCTGCCTTCGCGCTCACGCAGAGAAAAAGCGCCAAATCCACGCAACTCAACACGATCCCCAACAACAAGAGCTTCGGTTATTGTATCAAAAATCGTATTCACAAGCCGTTCAATGTCGCGATGATAAAGCGAGGGATTTTGGGCCGCTAGCCGAGCGATGAGTTCTGATTTCGTCATAACGAAAAATCCAAGCATCTGTTCTATGTTCAAAAGGATGCATGTTTATTATGGAGGCGTCAAGAAGTATGGAACCATTGTAAAATAATGACTTTAAGGGATGGCTTATCAGTGGCAGCAAAATGAAATAAAAAAGCACCGGCCGGACGTTCTGTCCTGCCGGTGCTTTGAAGAGGTAGACAATAATGAAAGGGGTGAACTGTTATCGATGCTCAGCCCCAAAACGAAACGCTATTCGCTACCATCATCTTTCTTTGCCATCGCTGCGCTCAGAATGTCACCAAGGCTTGCGCCGCTATCTGAAGATCCGAAGTCAGCCATTGCCTTCTTCTCTTCTTCAACTTCGCGGGCCTTAATAGACAGCGTTAGGTTATGTGTTTTTCTGTCAACCTGAGTGATGACTGCATCAATCTTTTCGTCAACAGCAAAGCGTTCTGTACGCTGCTCACCGCGTTCGCGTGACAAGTCAGCACGGCGGATGAAGCCAGAAAGATTTTCGCCAACACGAACTTCAAGTCCCTGCTCAACAACAGCTGTGATCGTACAGGTAACAACATCGCCTTTCCGGACCTTTTCAGCTTCACCAGCATATGGATCTTCGGTCAGTTGCTTGATGCCAAGAGAAATACGTTCTTTTTCCAGGTCAATCTCAAGGATTTTTGCTTGGATTTTAGCGCCCTTCTCGAACCCTTCCATCGCAGCTTCGCCTGTGGTCTCCCATGAAATATCAGACAAGTGAACAAGTCCGTCAATTTCTTCGGATAGACCGACAAAGATACCGAATTCAGTGATATTGCGTACTTCGCCTTCGATGATTGTGCCGACTTCATGGGTTTCGCGGAAGGCTTCCCAAGGGTTAGCCATGCACTGTTTCAAGCCAAGTGAAATACGGCGTTTTACCAGATCAACATCCAGAACCATTACTTCAATTTGCTGGCTGGTTGATACGATCTTGCCAGGATGAACGTTTTTCTTTGTCCAGCTCATCTCGGAGACGTGAACAAGACCTTCTACGCCCTCGTCCAATTCAACAAATGCGCCGTAATCGGTAATATTGGTTACGCGGCCTTCCATCTTCACGCCAACAGCAAACTTTTCAGTCGCATTTTCCCACGGGTCAGACAGAAGCTGCTTCATGCCGAGTGAAATACGCTGTGTTTCTGGATTGAAGCGGATAACCTGAACATCAACAGTCTGGCCAACCTGAAGAGCTTCAGATGGGTGGTTGATGCGCTTCCATGCAATGTCTGTTACGTGCAACAGGCCATCAACACCGCCGAGGTCAACAAAGGCGCCATAATCAGTGATGTTCTTGACGATACCTTGAAGGATTTGACCTTCTTGCAGGTTGGATACCAGCTCAGAGCGTGCTTCGGCGCGTGATTCTTCGAGCACAGCACGACGTGAGACAACGATATTACCACGGCGGCGATCGATTTTCAGAATTTGAAACGGCTGCGGTGTTCCCATCAATGGGCCCACATCGTGAATCGGGCGGATGTCGACCTGAGAGCCAGGAAGGAAGGCTGTTGCACCAGACAGGTCAACTGTAAATCCACCTTTGACACGGCCGAAGATAACGCCTGTGACGCGCTCTTGAGCTTCAAAGGCATTTTCCAGAAGGATCCATGCTTCTTCACGGCGCGCCTTCTCACGGCTTAACATTGCCGCGCCTTCGCGGTCTTCCATGCGTTCTACATAGACTTCTACGCTGTCGCCAACTTGGATTTCAGCATCCTGTCCAGGGGCTGCAAATTCCTTAAGCGGAACGCGCCCTTCTGATTTAAGGCCTACGTCGATTGTAACGTAATCGTCTGAAACGCCGACAACAGTACCTTTTACAACACTGCCTTCAATGGCGGTGTTTTCAGCAAAGCTCTCAGCAAGAAGGTCAGCAAAATTTTCTGTGGCAGCATCAGCTGCAGTTGGTGTTGACAAAGGTGTCTCCGTAAATTGCGTCACATCAAAGAAAGGTAAGAGAGCGGACAAGTCCGATAGGTCTCTTTTTCTGCCCTGAGCTGGTATCAGGAAGGGTGCCTATTTTCTAAACCCATATCTTACGCTACGGTAAGACTGACCCCCAAATTAATATGATGACGCTTTAAATAATTCCAGCAGTTAAAAGTGGTTAATACAACGAGCCGGGTTCAGAAAAAAAGCCAGTTGCGGTTCAGTGTTTACGTTACTGAGGCGTATCCTCAAGGAACTCCATAGCAACGCGAAATACTTCTTCGGCGTTCTTGTCCGAAGAGTCAATGATAAATGCGTCTGGAACAGCTGTCATTGGCGCAATTGTGCGGTTTTTATCACGGCAATCGCGTTTTATGATGTCTGCCAGAACTTCAGAGAAGTGGCAGTCATTACCAGCGGCCTGTAATTCAGTAAACCGTCTTTGAGCGCGAATATCTGCTGCTGCATCAACAAAGAACTTTTTATCAGCATCTGGCAGGATGACAGACCCGATGTCACGGCCATCCAAAATCGCGCCTGTTCCGCATGGCGGATGAAGCGCAAATTGGCGCTGCTTGTCAAGCAAGGCGGCACGAACAGCAGGCAAGGCGGCCACTTTTGAGGCAAGCTCTGCTGCACGGGCGGTGCGTAAATTCTCACCAAAAGGCTGGCTGAGGTCTAGCTCTGCTGCAATATCGGCTATTTCAGAGGCAGGTGCCGCATCGATATCGATGTCTCGTGCGTCTGCTGCAACACCGACAGCGCGGTACAGCTGACCTGTGTCAAGATAGGCTAAATCCAATGACTGGGCGAGGCTTCTGCCAAG
>DGJU01000021.1 GCA_002387605.1 Alphaproteobacteria bacterium UBA4588
TTTTTAATAAGCTCACAAAAAATCGGGACTCACCAAATGAAGCGCAGCTGTGTTCTCTTAGTTGGGGCTTACTAGTGAGGCTAGGTCGAAGACGAAAATAATGACGAGAGCTGATATGATATATCCTATTCTGATGACGCTCCATTTTTTGCCAATCAGTCCTTTGCCCAGCAATAGGAGGCCCAGCGCTAGTTGCAATCCTGTCATCAACGATAAAAACGGCGTGCTGCTCAGCTGAATGAGACTTGGGTGCATTACCATCGCTAACGGCACGATATACAACCCTAACCCTAGCACCATGGCTGAGGCCGCCACTTTGAGCCAATTCTCATTAACCATACTTGCAGCGATAAAAACACCGCCACAAACGGGGGGCGTTATGGTAGATAAAAGGGCAAACCAAAAGATAAATAAATGCACAATAAGTGGCTCAAGACCGAGGTCAATCAGAGCAGGCCCTGCTACTGAAACACAGATGACATAAGCCGCAGTTGTCGGCACTTCCATCCCCAACACGATACAAGCGATCGCAGTTAACAGCAGTGCAGGCCATAAATTGTCGCCAGCAATGGAGATAATTGACGAGGTAATTTTTATGCCTAAACCGGTTATCCCCAACACGCCAACGATGAGTGAAGCACATAAAATAATAGAGGCAATCATAGCGACTTGCCGGCCCGAGAAGAGGGCTGCATCACTGAACCGAGATTTTGCCCGTTGCCAGTCGAACTTAAAATCTAATCCTATTAGGAGAAGCAAGGCGGCACTTAGAATAGCTAAAGCAGCAGCATATTGAGGGGTAAACCCGATGAACATAAACACTAACAATATCGAGAATGGAACGAGAAAAAATAATGTTGTTTTTATGATGACATTTCGTGAGGGCTGCATATCTTCGCTATAGGGTTTCAGGTCATATTTTTCAGCATATTGATTCACGCCAACCCAAACCGTCCAAAAATAGAGAATAGCCGGAAGCAACGCCGCCAAAATTATGTGCTCATAGGGAATGCCCGTTAGCTCAACCATGACAAATGCTCCAGCACCCATCAAAGGCGGCATAATCTGCCCTCCGGTAGAGGCCACAGCCTCAACTGCAGCTGCCACGCGCTTTGGATATCCTAGCTTCTCCATTGCGGGCAACGTAACCATACCGGTTGAGGCAACATTGGCAGAGGCTGAACCTGAAATAGACCCAAAAAGAGCTGATGCGAGAACAGAAACCTTTGCGCCGCCCCCTTTCAGTCTTCCTGCAGCCGCCACTGCAATATTCATAAATCCTTTGCCAGCTTCGCCTGCATTCAAAACTGCGCCAAAAATAACAAAGATAGCAACAATAGAAACAGAGACACCTGTAAGCTTCCCCCACAGCCCTCCTTCTGTGATGATTAATGTTCCAAGAAAACTGTTAATTGGAATGCCCGCATGGCCAAACTCTCCGGGAATATAGTCACCAAATAATCCATAAAGAAGAAAGAGGATCGCGATAGAAGGCAGAGGCCATCCGATTGCTCTGCGGGCCATCTCGATTGTTATGCCAAGCAGGGCACATGAAATTAGCAATTGATGCCAGCCGCTAATAAAGCCGTATTGGTCAGAGAGTGGTCCCTCATTCAGCGCAATATATAGACAACATAGAATGCCGATAATCGTGAGGCTTGTGCCAAACATCCGTTGCTGAAAATTCTGCGCAGGGAAAATAAATATCCATGGCAGGGCCAAGGCCATATGCATCGGCCGGGCAACAAGACTGGGAACAAGGCCTGAGAAGATGAGCCAAATATGGAAGATTATGCAGGCAGCGCCCAGCATAATCCATACGTTATTTTCTTTG
The DNA here is from genome assembly GCA_002387605.1 of Alphaproteobacteria bacterium UBA4588. Taxonomy (GTDB): domain Bacteria; phylum Pseudomonadota; class Alphaproteobacteria; order Puniceispirillales; family Puniceispirillaceae; genus UBA4588. Next base: position 1,835 of record DGJU01000021.1, read on the forward strand.
GTAATTTGCATATTCAAAACCATTAAAAAAGGGTGGCGCTATGGCCACCCTTATTCTCTTAGTGATGGTCGGCTAGTGATGCGCCGACTTCGCTATAATAGCGTTTTGCGCCTGGATGGATGTCTGTCAGGATATTTGACAGCATATCCAGAGACACGCCATTCCACCATTTAGCAGCTGTCCCAAGGGCCTTTTTATTTTCCCAATAGGTCTTGGTAAGATTGTAAGCTGTCTCGTCATCCATATCAGTTGTCGTGAAGGCAACAACGGGCAGAGACGTGGTTATGATATCTTCTTTTTGGCCAGCATATGTGCCAGCAGGGATAACAAGGCGGGTTCTTTTAGATGCTTTTACCTGTTCATCATTCAGTGAAACAACCTTTGCACCTGCGGATGCCGCAGCCTCAATGACATTTGGCGCCGGAAAGGAACCAGCGGTCACAAAACCATCAATTTGACCATTCTTTAACGCTGAAACAGCATTAGATAGTTCAACTTCTGCAAGAGTGACCTTTCCTTCAAGACCAAATAATGTGAGATATTTTGCACCTTCTTTTGCGCCAAAAGAGCCTTTGCCAATCAGAATGGTTTTTCCTTCCATTCCTGCAAAATCTGTTACGCCTGAGCTTTCAGACATTACGAAATGCATTGTCAGTGAGGGGATGGGAAATAGCGCTTTGACGTCATCAAAGCGTGGGTTTGTTTTATCCTTGAACATGGCTTTGCCGCCACGTGCCAATTTAATAAGTACTGGTGGTGTGGTGAACACATAATTATTTGTTCGGCCAATCGCCTCCATGACATTCTGAACTGACCCTTGGCTTTCTTCTACCGTGACAATGATGTCTCCGGATGAGCCTTGTTTCATGGCCTCGGCAATTTCAACTGCCATCTGATAATATGATGAAGTGGATTTTGCTGATTTATACGTAATACGGGTCTCAGCACTTGCAATTGTAGTCGTGCTCACAAACAGCAGTGCTCCGACAAAAAGCTTTAATAATTTCATGATAGTCTCCCTATTTATTTCAAGGGAGTGTGACATATAAAGCATGTCAGTCAATAGCGTTGTTGTTGTATTTATTCAAAATTTATTTTTGATGCGCCTGTGACTAGAATATTTCATAGTTCGATTTTAAGTCTTTGTCTTACGGGATTAGCGTCCTCGTATAAATGTCATTGAAGAACTAGACGGCTTGGTTGCAACATTACTTTTATCACGGTAACGCTTTAAGTTTTCTTCAAGGGTGCCTAGTTCTTTTAATTTCTTCAAGTCGATTTCAACTTTTAAACTCGCACCCCTTAATCCTGCGTGACCCCAAGTGGTTTGTTTGTTGTCTATTTCTAACGCAACTTTGCTAGTAGAGATAAGTAAGGAGCCAGAATCTTTGCAAATGTTTTTTAGCATATACAACCCAAATCCAGAATTGCCCCAGCCATTATGATTATAATGTTTCATTATTTTTTTGCCTGATGTGGCCGGCAATAAAGCAAGTTCTAGAGCTTTTTCATCATCGGTTAGTGATTGATGTAAAGCGTTCTCTTTAAGGCTTTCTAAGAAGCCTTGTCTTGCCTCATAGCGCCGTCAAGATTAATATTTATTGTCAGCAGAGGCGCTGTGATACCTATCCTCTTAATAGCGTAGCCATCACTGCGTGGGCGTGATAGCGTTCGGGTCAGGACACAAGAAACCCTTTTTTAGAAATTTCGACGGCTTATAATGGCACAGGTAAAACAATCAAATATTACCGGCGTTTTGCTGTCTTTGACTGGCTTTGCTTTTTATTCGACGCATGATGTTATCGTTAAATTTCTGGGAAATTATTATACGCCGTTTCAGATATTGTTTTTCTCGGTTCTCTTTTCCTTTCCGCTGGTAAATCTGTTTATTCTGCGCAACCCCCGCACTGGTAGCCTGTGGCCGCATCATCCCGTCCAAATGGCTTTACGCGTGCTTGCCACAACCACAAGTGGGTTTTGTGCCTTTTATGCTTTTACCATTCTGCCGCTGGCTCAAACTTATGCGCTGCTGTTCCTGACACCGATATTCATTACCGTCTTTTCCATTCCGGTATTAGGGGAGCGGGTAGGACTGCATCGCGGCATTTCTGTACTGGTTGGGTTTGTAGGCGTTTTGATTGTGCTACAGCCCGGAACGGACTTTTTTACGCTTGGCCACCTGTCAGGGATTATCGCAGCAATAGCCGCGGCAACAAATTCGCTGATAACGCGCAAAATCGGGCAGAAGGAAAAAACATCCGTGATGTTACTCTATCCGATGTTTGGTAATTTCATTATTATGGGGAGCATCCTGCCATTTGTATATGTGCCCATGCCGCTGATCCATCTAGGCGGCATTGCGTTGATTTCCTTTCTGGGGTTTGTGGCTATGTTTTGCATTGTTGGCGCCTATAAATCCTCTAATGCTTCGGCAATTGCGCCGATGCAATATTCACAGATTTTATGGGCAGGATTTTTTGGCTTCCTGCTATTTGATGACCAACTCACCGCCTCTTTTATGATTGGTGCAACGCTGATTATTGGGAGCGGTTTATACATCGTGAAGCGTGAATGGAATAAGGACCACTCTTTGCAGCCAGTGCTGGGAAATGGAACCTTCCGGCCGGATATTGGCGTAAGACCCCGTTTTGCCCTCTTTGGCTTTTTTATAAAAACCTCAGAACCACCCCATAAAAACGACTAGCGTTTTTATGATTGCCCGTTAGCGCTGTCACTTAATGGCAGTGATGAAACAGCAATATCAGACGGCGTTATGCCATCACAATAATCTTGATATGCTTTTTCTAAACCAGCCTCAAAATATCGAGTGTAACGCACAGTATCAAATAGCGGGCAGCTTGACCGGGTTTCATGAAGTTTATTCTTAACACCGGCAAGACGCGCTTTGTCTTGGGCTAACGCAAGAATGAGGCTTTCATACTCACCTTCTGTCTTTGTTACTAACTCGCTGAGCCCTGCTGCATTAAGAAGGCTTGCTGCCACACGGGCGGCAAACTGCTGGCCTTGCTTGGTAACAATCGGAAGTCCGCTCCAGAGAGCATCACTCGCAGTAGTGTGTGCATTGTAATTGAATGTATCAATAAATAAATCAGCGTGCTTATGACGTGCCAAATGCTCTTCAAGAGAGACCTTCTTTGCAAAAATAATGCGCTCTGGGTTTACGCCTCGCGCCTCAGCCTCACATTTAAGATTTTTCTCCGCGATATCGCTTGCCTTAAACAACCATAGAACACTGTTTTCTACCTGTCTCATGACACGCATCCAAATATCATATTCTTTTGGTGTAATTTTAAAATTATTATTGAAACAGCAAAAGACAAAGCTATTTTCTGCCAGACCAAAATCTAACCGGCTTGTCGATATTTTAGCTATTTTGCGCTTCTCATCATTAGGCTGATAGCAATCTGGCATATAGATAATATTTTCACTATAAAATGCGCGCTGCTCAGCTGAGATGATTGTATTATCGCCTATTATATAGTCGATAAAATCTACTGCCATCGTGCTTGGATATCCAAGATAGTTAATTTGAATGGGGGCCATTCTGTGGGCGAACAGGCGACTGCGGCTAAATCGGGTATAACCATTCACATCAATGGCGATGTCAAGGTTATGTTCACGTGCCAGTATTACAACATCTGTATCGGACATAGCACTTATATCAATAAATGTATCAACATCCTTAATTGCCTGCTCACGCCTTTCACCTGTTTGAACTCTGCCATAACTATAGACATAGATTTTGAATTTAGCGTTATCATGTTCACGCAGCAGGCCCGACATCAGAAAAAGAACAGCATGGTCATGCATATCTGAGCTAAAATAACCAACGCGAATACGGTCCTCTTGATACTTTTTCTCACAAGGGAGCGCCTGAATATTTCCGAATTTACTTTCTGCCCATTTTTGTGAAAACTGCAGGTGTTGTGCAGGACTATCTATCATCGACAATAAGCCGAAAGTTTCTACAACATCTGTATCGATTAACTTGTTAAGAGAAACTTCCATCTGTTTAGCGTCTGCCCAGTCACACATATGTGCCAGTAGAAGGAGTGATCTCAGCTCTGCTGATCGGTAATCAGGGCTGGATAGTAAAGCGCTTCTGTAGCTTTTTACGGCTTCTTCTAACCTACCCACATCAGCTAATACATGCCCTAAATTATAATGAGCTTCGGTAAAATCAGGTGAGATATCCAGCGCATTCTCATAGCTTTGAATCGCTTCATCTCTCCTATCAAGTTGCTTTAAAATTGTGCCCAGATTATT
>DGJU01000060.1:0-3633 GCA_002387605.1 Alphaproteobacteria bacterium UBA4588
ATTATCACCCATTTTCAAGGCTTCTAAGAAGGCATTTTGCGGTATATCCACTTTACCGAACTGGCGCATCCGCTTCTTGCCCTCTTTTTGCTTATCCAGCAATTTCCGCTTTCTTGATACGTCACCGCCATAACATTTAGCCGTTACATCTTTACGCAGGGCCGAAATCGTCTCACGGGCAATCACCTTGCCGCCAATTGCTGCCTGTAGGGCAATTTTAAACATCTGGCGCGGAATAAGGTCTTTTAGACGGGCACAAATTGCACGTCCACGATATTCAGATTGCTCTTTGTGAACAATCATTGACAGAGCATCGACCGGGTCAGAATTAACAAGGATTGATACTTTCACCAGCTCGCCTTCGACATAATCGTCAATCTGGTAATCAAAGCTCGCATATCCTTTGGTTGCCGATTTCAACCGGTCATAAAAATCAAATACGACTTCGTTGAGCGGTAGCCGGTAGATAACCATTGCACGACTTCCGGCATAGGTAAGGTCAACCTGCTCGCCGCGACGCTCAACACATAACGTTAGCACCTGCCCTAGAAATTCATCAGGGGTTAGAATGGTTGCTTTAATCCACGGCTCTTCAATGGAGCGAATGCGGGTTACCTCAGGCATGTCTGCCGGATTATGCATATTGCGTTTCGAGCCATCCGTCATGGTGAGCTGATAGACAACTGACGGGGCGGTCGAAATAAGGTCTAGATCAAATTCGCGCGATAGCCGCTCACGGATAACTTCCATATGAAGAAGTCCCAAAAACCCGCACCGGAAGCCAAATCCAAGCGCTGCTGATGTTTCAGCTTCAAAAGAAAATGAGCTATCATTCAAAGATAGTTTTTCAAGGGCTTCGCGAAGTGCTGGAAAATCAGCTGTGTCAATCGGGAATAACCCGCAGAACACCACTGGAACAGATGGCTTGAACCCCGGCAATGCTGCATCACATACCCGTCTATCTTCGGTAATTGTATCACCGACCTTGGCATCTGATACTGTTTTCACAGCTGCATTAATAAAGCCGATTTCACCCGGACCAAGCTGGTCAACAGCTGTTGGCTTTGGGCCGAAAACACCAACCCGCTCAATTGTATGAACAGCGCCAGTTGCCATCATCCGCACTTTCATGCCTTTTTTCAGCACACCATCATGCACACGCACAAGCGTCATAACCCCAAGATAGGCATCATACCAGCTATCAACCAGAAGCGCTTTTAGTGGAGCAGCTGTATCCCCTTTAGGGGCGGGAAGCGTTGCAACAATCTTTTCCAGAACATCTTCAATGCCCATGCCTGTCTTAGCCGACACAGCAATTGCCTCATCAGCTGGCAGGCCAATGACATCCTCAATCTGGGATTTAACACGGTCCGGTTCTGCCGCTGGCAGGTCCATCTTATTCAGAACGGTGATGATATCGTGATCTGCATCAAGCGCCTGATAGACGTTCGCAAGCGTTTGAGCTTCAACCCCTTGTGAGGCATCCACGACGAGAAGCGATCCTTCACAAGCAGATAATGAGCGCGATACTTCATAGCCAAAATCAACATGGCCGGGTGTATCCATCAGGTTCAACACATAGCTCTCGCCGTTCTTGGCCTTGTAATCAAGCCTGACGGTCTGCGCCTTGATGGTGATGCCGCGTTCGCGCTCAATATCCATATTATCGAGCACCTGCTCGGACATCTCGCGCGCCGTAAGACCACCGCATTCTTGTATCAGCCTATCAGCTAATGTGGATTTGCCATGGTCAATATGGGCAACGATTGAAAAATTTCGGATTTTATCTGTGTCTGTCATGGCCTCTAAATAGAGCAATTTGCAGTGAGTTTCCAGCACTTCAATCACTCTATGTTTCCATAAGCTGATAAAGTACGGGCATGATGACAGCTAAAAACCCGAAAAACCGTTTCTATTGACCAAAATGCTAGGCATGATACAAATAAAACTTTGATAATCTAAATCTGCAAACAGTCCACCCAAGAGAAGCGTTAAACGGCTATGACACGCATGAACCATCATAAATACACGCCCTACCCGCCTGTTGACCTAAAAGACAGAACATGGCCGGACAAGGTTATCACCGAGGCCCCTATCTGGTGTTCGGTTGACCTTCGCGATGGCAATCAGGCTCTTGTTGAGCCGATGGATTCAGCCCGCAAGATGAAAATGTTCAAAACGCTTGTTGGAATGGGCTTTACTGAAATTGAAGTTGGGTTTCCGTCCGCATCAGACACTGATTTTAATTTCCTGCGTGAGCTGATTGACGGCGGACATGTCCCAGAAAACGTTACAATTCAGGTTCTAACACAAGCGCGCGAGCAGCTGATCGATAGAACCATTGATGCATTACAGGGCGCACCATCCGCTATCCTGCATCTTTATAACTCAACCTCAACCCTGCAACGCCGTGTGGTGTTCAAACAAGACAGGGACGGGGTTCGCCAGATTGCGGTTGATGGGGCAAAGATGGTTGCAGACCGGATTTCCAAGCTGGGAACGTCTACTGATTTACGGCTGCAATATTCTCCGGAGAGCTTTACCGGCACAGAACTAGATTATGCGCTGGATGTCTGCGAATCTGTGATGGATGTCTGGCAGCCTACACCCGACAACAAGACAATCATCAATCTGCCTGCGACTGTTGAAATGTCGTCACCAAATATCTATGCCGACCAGATTGAATGGATGCACCGCCACTTTAGCCGCCGCGACACTCTGGTGCTGTCGCTTCATACCCATAATGATAGAGGGTGCGGGGTTGCGGCAACCGAACTGGGTCTGATGGCCGGTGCTGACCGCGTTGAAGGCACGCTATTTGGGAATGGCGAGCGCACAGGAAATGTTGATATTATCACGCTTGGGCTGAATATGTTTACCCAAGGCATCGACCCTAAACTCGATATGAGCAACATTAAATCACTTGTTGATGCCGCTGAGTTCTGCAACCAGCTCCCCATTCATGAACGCCACCCCTATGCAGGTCTTCTGGTTCATACCGCTTTTTCAGGCTCGCATCAGGATGCTATCCGCAAAGGTATGGAAGCAGTGCAAAGCTCTAACCAGACCGAATGGGAAGTCCCCTACCTGCCCATTGACCCAGCTGATATCGGCTGTACCTATGAGGCGATTATCAGAGTGAATTCCCAATCTGGAAAGGCTGGGTCTGCCTGGCTTCTAGAGACAGAGCATTCTGTTAGACTACCACGCGGCATGGAAGTTGAATTCAGCCAGATAATTCAGAAAAAAGCTGACCAGACTGGTCTTGAGATGACGTCTGATGTGATCTGGGATGTTTATGAAGAAGCCTATCTTAATCTGAATAGCCCGTTTGAGCTTGTATCATTCGACTCGCAAAAAGCAGGGGATGACAAGGAAACAATTCACGCTGTTCTGCTGTATAAAGGCGAGACTGTTTCAATTTCAGAGACAGGAAACGGTCCGATTTCAGCACTTGTGAATGCGATACGCGCTCATTTTGATGTGCAGTTTAAGCTTGCTGATTTTGGCCAAAATACACGCTCGTCAACCTCACGTGCTGAAGCAGCTGCTTATGTTGAGCTAACGGACGGGAAAACAAACAAGCCTGTTTATGGTGCAGGTATTGACACCTCAATCACGCTGGCTCCGGTG
>DGJU01000060.1:3769-9494 GCA_002387605.1 Alphaproteobacteria bacterium UBA4588
GCGATAATCTTGTCTGAAATTTCAGTCAGGTCAGCTTCGGTAAAGCTATGTGCCTGCGGCTGCAACGTGACGCCAAGTGCGACTGACTTCTTACCATCTTCAATGCCTTGGCCCTGATAAACATCAAAGATGCGGACATCTGTTACGCTATCCCTAACAGCCCGGCGTACAGATGAGACAAGCTCAATTGCTGGCAGATCAGCCTCAACAATAAAGGCAAAATCACGCATAACAGGTTGCAGGGCCGACAAAGATAAAAGCGGTTTTGCAGGGCCTTTACTGCGGGCTTTGGGAATATTATCAAGCCAGAATTCGCACACAATAACAGGGCCTTTAATATCATAATCTGCTAACACCTGCGGATGTAGCTCACCAAACATACCAACCATCTCTTTGCCGAGACGCAGGCTAGCAGAGCGGCCCGGATGCATGTAATCAGGTGCATCGCGCGTTACTTGCAAATTATCAACAGACACGCCGAGAGCTGACAGGCAGGACAGCAAATCCTGCTTAATATCAAAAATATCCAATAGCCGCGCTGGTTGTTGCCAGTCAGCTGTCTGCGCCTCACCTTGGCGAAGCAACGCACAAGATGTTCTCTGGCCTGTTTCATCCGGGCTAAGATAGATTGGGCCTAGTTCAAACAGGGCTATATTCTGGGTGCCGCGATTAAGGTTACGGGCGGCAGCCGATAATAGATTTGGCAGCAGCGACGGGCGCATACAATTTAAATCAGCACTGATGGGATTGGCCAGATGCAGATTTTCTCCACCGCCACCAAACTGCACCGCATCTTCAGTCCTTAGGAATGAAAAGGTAACAGCTTCGGTCAAGCCGCGACCAGCCAAATGGCGGCGCAATAGAACGGGTCTTTTCTGCGCGGCAGAATAAGCCGGCTTTGCAACAACATCTAGGCGCGGCAGAGGCTGCATAACCAGTTTATCATAGCCATGGATACGAATAATTTCTTCGACAAGGTCAGCACTGCCATCGATATCATTGCGCCATGGCGCAGGTGTGACCTGCCACTGATCAGCAGACCGTTCAACAATACAGCCAAGAATCTGCAGAATTTCTGCCTGCCTGTCTTCTGGACAATCAACGCCTGTTAGGGCAGCTGTAAGAGACGGCGAAAATCTGATTGGCGTAGGCGCTACAACACCTGTACCAGCAGTCACAAGATGGCTTGCTGTCCCGCCGCAGATAGACATCACCAAGCGGGCAATATAACCAGCCATCGTCTGCGGAGAGGTAATATCAAGACCGCGCTCAAACCGGTAGCGTGCGTCTGAATTGATATTCAGCTTCCGGCCTGTTGTTGCAACCGAAATCGGATCGAAAATAGCTATTTCAAGGAACATGCGGGTTGTTGTATCGCTTACGCCGGACCGCTCGCCGCCCATGATGCCAGCTAAATCATCAGCGCCATCTGCATCGCCAATAACCAGCATTTCAGGACCGCAAATATATGTTTTTTCATTCAGGGCAAGAATTTTCTCACCCTCATATGCCATCCGGACAGTTAGTGTATTACCAGCAATTTTATCAACATCATAGGCATGTAACGGGCGGCCAAGGTCAATCATCACATAGTTGGTGATATCAACAAGTGCCGAAATAGGTCGCTGACCTACAGCATCGAGCCGCCGCGCCATCCAGTCAGGAGATGCACCATTTTGAACGCCCTCAAACATACGCCCTGAAATCAGCGGACAGGCAGCGTGAGCTGTCTTATCAATCTGCCAGCTAAGCGGGCTATCAAAGCTGCCAGCCTCATCAGACAAATCAAGTGGTTTTAAGGTGCCATAACCAGCAGCGGCTAGGTCGCGCGCAACCCCGCGAACACCAAGACAATCACCGCGGTTCGGTGTAATTGCAATATCGATAACCGGGTCCAGAGAATATAACCCTGCCTCACTAACGTACGATGCAACAGCAGCGCCAACAGGCGCATCCTGCGGTAATTCTGTAATACCATCACTATCATCAGCAAGATTAAGCTCGCCAGGGGAGCAAAGCATGCCATGTGAGGCCTGCCCGCGAATATTACCCTTTTTGATGGTAATCTCAGGACCGGGAACAAAGCTGCCAACCGGCGCCATAATTGTTTTCAAGCCTGCCCGCGCATTCGGAGCGCCACAGACGATCTGAACTGTTTCATCACCTGTATTTACTTGGCAGACGCGCAGCCTGTCAGCATCGGGATGCTGTTCTGCAGATGTAATCTCAACAACACGGAAGGGCGCCAGCCCAGCGGCCGGATCAAGAAGCTCTTCAACTTCAAGCCCAAGCATCGGCAGCGCATCACAAATTTCGGTAAGATTATGTGAGGTATCGAGATGGTCACAAAGCCATGCGAAGGTAAATTTCATGATGCAGCTCCATCATGAAGACCGGTATGCAAGGCAGGTACATCAACCGGCACAAATCCATAATGCTTCAGCCAGCGCAGATCTGTGTCATAGAATGTCCGAAGATCTGGAATACCGTATTTCAACATCGCCAGCCGTTCAACACCCATGCCAAAGGCAAAACCCTGCACTTTTTCTGGATCATAGCCACAATTTGCCAATACTTTTGGATGCACCATGCCGGACCCTAAAATTTCGAGCCAGTCGTCACCTGCACCGATTTTCAAGCCGCCACCTTCACGGCTACAGCCGATATCAACCTCAGCAGAGGGTTCTGTGAACGGGAAGAAACTCGGACGAAACCGCACCGGCAAATCATCAACACCAAAAAAGCTACGACAGAAATCAATCAGACAGCCTTTGAGATGGCCCATATGAATGCCATCGCCAATAACAAGACCTTCACATTGATGGAACATGGGTGAGTGAGTCGCATCATGGTCTGAGCGATATGTCCGGCCCGGCACAATAATCCGCACAGGCGGGTCCTGCTTCATCATGGTACGCACCTGAACGGGCGATGTGTGGGTGCGCAATACAGGACGCGTACCTGTTTCATCTGGCGTTAGATAGAAGGTATCATGCTCCTGACGGGCAGGATGTTCAGGCGGAATATTGAGTGCGGTAAAATTGTAGAAATCTGTTTCGATATCTGGGCCTTCAGCAATGGCAAACCCCATATCGGCAAAAATCGCTGTGATTTCTTCGATAGTGCGTGACAGCGGATGCATTCTGCCATCGCCCAATGAGGGACGCGCCGGCAGGCTAACATCAAGCGCCTCATCTGATAGCTTTGCCTTCATTGCTGCTGCCGACAGGTCTGTGTGACGGTCTGCAATAAGCTGTGTGATATCTTCTTTGAGCGTATTTACGTCCTGACCAACCTGTTTGCGCTGGTCTGGCTCGAGGCTACCAAGTGTTTTTAGCTGGGCAGAGATAACACCTTTTTTGCCAAGGGCGTGAAGGCGCACCTCTTCAAGCATATCAAGACTGGTGGCAGCGTTGATTGCCGCAACCAGATCTGATTTCAGCTGGTCTAAGTCGCTCATAATGCTGCTTCCCAACCGGCAGGGATTACCCTGCCGATAGATAGGTGTTTACGTCAAAAATGCTTTAGCTTGCGTCGCGTGACTGCTCAACTAATGCTGCGAACGCTGCTGGCTCATGGACAGCAAGATCAGCAAGCATTTTCCGGTCAACTTCGATACCGGCTTTGGTCAAACCACCCATGAGACCTGAATAGGTCATGCCATGGAGGCGTGCAGCAGCATTAATACGTTGAATCCATAATGCGCGGAATTCACGTTTGCGAACGCGTCTGTCACGATACGCATATTGGCGTGCCTTATCGACCGCCTGCTTTGCGACTTTGAATGTGTTTTTACGACGGCCATAATAGCCTTTTGCCGCTTTGATAACTTTATTGTGGCGTGCGTGCGATGTAACGCCTCTGCTAACCCGTGCCATATCGGTTCTCCTAGGTTAAATGATGTCTATTAGGCGTATGGCAGGAAGCGACGTACAATACGTGCATCTGCGTCATGCAGGATCATTGTCCCGCGTGCCTTACGTTTCATTTTCTGGGACCGACGGCGCAAGTTGTGGCTCAAAAAAGCTGCAGAACCACGCACTCTACCTGAAGCGGTCAGACGAAAACGTTTTTTCGCCCCGCTTTTCGTTTTCATTTTGGGCATTTTGACCTCTTTTCATCTTAAGAAATGAGCTATTCGCTATCACAAAAATAACGACGCTCTCGTTAACCGGCTGGGCATGCCCTTATGTCTCGCCCAGTCGCGGCACTTTACGTATCACCGAAGTGAGACCGCGTTATACAGTCCTACTTGATGAAAATCAAACAATTTTTAGGAAATGCTACGACAGACACATCATATCGTAGCCACTCCCTATTTTGGTCCTAACACCATGATCATCTGACGACCTTCCATTTTCGGCATGGCCTCGACCTTGGCAAATTCATCAACATCCCCGCGCACTCTCTCAAGAAGCTTGGCACCAAGTTCAATATGCGCCATCTCACGGCCTCTAAACCGGAGCGTCACCTTGACCTTGTCACCGCCATCAAGAAATTTGCGCACCGCACGCATTTTTACGTCATAATCATGACTATCAATATTGGGCCGGAGTTTAATTTCCTTAACCTCAATGATTTTCTGCTTTTTGCGGGCTTCAGAGGCACGTTTCTGTGCCTGAAATTTATATTTCCCATAATCCAGAATTTTACAGACTGGCGGCTCGGCATTTGGCTGAATCTCTACCAGATCCATGCCAAATTCGGCGGCTTTCCGTAAGGCTTCATCAGTGGCAAGAATGCCCATCTGGTTTCCTTCGGGATCAATGCACCGGACAGATGATGTCCGGATGGCGCTATTGATACGTGGCCCATCAACTGAAGGGGGCGTATCCTGACGTGGACGTGCTATGTAACTCTCCTCTGGTTACTGACAATTAAAAGGGATGTACTGTGGCGCGGCATGCGCATTCGTAACTCTCTCCCTACTTTGATGTGATAATGATTTTTTGGCACTATTTCAAGCATTGCCTGTTTTAAGATCAGGCGGGCATGATTCTAAGGCAAGCTGGCGCATCGCCTCCTCATAGTCCAGAATTGTCTGACCGTCCGAGCCAAGCCGCCGAAGAGCCACTGTACCAGCCTCTGCTTCACGGCCACCAACAGCCAGAATAAAGGGTACTTTAGCCGTAGAATGCTCGCGAATCTTATAGCCAATCTTCTCATTCCTGATATCGGTATGAACACGCAAACCTGCGGCCGCCGCCGCAGCAGCGACTGTTTCAGCATAATCATTTGCCTGATCTGTAATCGCAGCAACAACAACCTGAACCGGCGATAACCAAGGCGGCATCCGGCCTGAATATTGTTCAATCACAATGCCAATCCACCGCTCAAGAGAGCCAAGAATAGCGCGGTGCAGCATAACGGGGCGCTTTCGCACACCATCTTCTGCTACATATTCAGCATCCAGACGCTCAGGCAGAACAAAATCCATCTGAAGCGTGCCACACTGCCAGTCACGCCCAATTGCATCACGCAACACAAATTCCAGCTTTGGTCCGTAGAATGCGCCCTCGCCCGGATTCAAGATTGTTTCCAGCCCCGCAGCTTCAGTTGCCTCCATCAGGGCAGCTTCTGCCTTGTCCCATGTCGCATCATCACCAGCGCGGACTTCTGGCCGGTCAGAAAATTTCACCCTGACGTCGGTAAACCCAAAATCAGCATAAATATCCTGAAGCAGATTACAGAACGCTACAGTTTCTGAATTAATCTGGTCTTCGGT
>DGJU01000060.1:9568-12859 GCA_002387605.1 Alphaproteobacteria bacterium UBA4588
CCAAATTCTGCCATTCTGTACGGCAAATCGCGATAGGATTTAACCCCCTGACGATAGATCTGAACATGGCCCGGACAATTCATCGGCTTTAATGCCAGTATCTTGTCTTCATTGGTCTCGGAGGTAAAAATATTCTCGCCAAATTTCTCCCAATGGCCTGAGGCTTCCCACAGGCTCTTATCGACAAGTTGCGGTGTTTTCACTTCAACATAGTCAGACGCTTCGAGCCGTCTGCGCATATATTGTTCAATCTCACGATAGAGTGTCCAGCCCTTTGGATGCCAGAATACTGACCCAGCGGCCTCTTCTTGCAGATGAAAGAGATCCAGCTGGCGGCCCAATTTGCGGTGGTCACGCTTTTCGGCTTCTTCGATCATATGAAGATAGGCTGCAAGGTCTTTTTCTGTCAGCCATGCTGTACCATAGATACGCTGAAGCATTGGATTATTAGAATCGCCGCGCCAATAGGCGCCAGCAACTTTTGTCAGCTTGAAGGCATGTCCTGCCTTACCGGTAGAGGCCAGATGCGGGCCACGGCATAAATCAATAAACGCGCCTTGGGTATAAAAACTAACCGTTTCTTCTGCTGGAATAGCTTCGACCAGCTCCACCTTAAACGGTTCATTCTTTTCACGATAAAACGCAACAGCTTCATCACGCGTCCAGACGCTACGGACAATATCTTCATCCCGGTCTACAATCTCATGCATCCGCTTTTCAATCGCGGCCAAATCGTCAGTGCTGAAAGCTTCTGTGCGGAAAAAATCATAGTAAAAGCCATTATCAATAGACGGCCCAATTGTTACTTGTGTTTCAGGATATATCTCCAGCACGGCTTCGGCCATGATATGTGCGCAATCATGGCGCACAAGCTGCAGGGCAGCATCAGTATCACGAGAGGTGATAAGCGCCAGAGTTGCATCCTGTTCAATCGGACGCGTTAAGTCCCATTCTTGGCCATCAACAACAGCTGCAAGGGCTGCTTTGGCAAGACCCGGTCCAATATCAGCCGCAACAGCAGCAGGCGTAACAGCCCCGTCATAACTTCGTTGAGACCCATCTGGCAGAGCAATAACCGGCATTATCTATTCCTGTTGTTCATTTCATCACCTGCACAGAGCAGGCTGCCCCTATCTTAAAGGGCGTTTATGGTTAAATGTGAATTCTGCCATAGCAGAGAGCTGAATTCACTATTTTTATACGCGTATCAAATCTTAGAGCCCTTGCTCTATCAAATAGGCATTACTTCTTCAGCAGAGACTTATAAACAGCAAGCGTGCGCTCACACATCATGTCTTTGGAGAATTGGTCAGTCATCTGCTGGCGCGCATCTTTGGCAAGCGCGCGTCTTTTTCGCGGTGTAAGGCTCAATGCTGTCTGGAGGGCCTCGGCAAGAGAGTCAACCGAAAGTGGGTCAGCTAGCCAGCCTGTCCGTCCCTCATCGATAGACTCAACAGCCCCCCCATGACGAAACGCGACGACAGGACGCCCCATAGCAAGCGCCTCAATCGCAACACGGCCAAAAGGTTCCGGCTTGATAGACGGCATAGCGACCACATCTGCAAGCATGAGCGCTGCTGGCATATCACGGCTTCCAGCACCAATACGAACGCGCCCCCCTAATCCATACCGCACTGCCATAGTTCGCAGCTTCTCAGCATAGGCCGGCGGTCCATCTTCGATTCCAAGCAGCATGAGAATTGCATCTTTATCCGAGAGCTGGGCTAGTGCTTGAATGAGGATTTCATGCCCCTTCCATGATGTTGCGCGTGCAGGGAGCATGATAATAGACTTATCGTCAGGAAGACCAAGGCGGTCTGCTTCTGCAATAATTCTCTGCTGATTAACAGCCTTTGGGTCAAACATCCCAAGGTCAACGCCGCGATGGATAACAGATAGCTTTTCAGCAACGCCGCTTTTGCCGTAATGGGTGAAGATTTCATTTTCAACAAAATGAGATATAGCAATAACTCTGTCTGCCTTCAGCATCTTGCCATTATAGATTTTTTTAAAAATATTGGCGGGCGCAAACTTGCTATGGACTGTTGAAACGGTTGCAATTCCAAGACTATTTGCGGCTGGCAGGGCTATCCATGCAGGGGCACGCGAGCGCACATGAACAATGTCGGCGCCTTCCTGTTGGAGAATCCGTTTGACCTGCCGACGCGCTGAGCCCCATAAAAACGGATTTTTGCGGTGTACCGGCACTTCATAAACAGTTGCACCAACCCGCTTTAGCTGGCTTGTCAGCAAGCCGCCATTGCTGATCACTACAGACTTCCAGCCATTTTTGACGATGGCATCAGCAACTTCAACTGTACCACGCTCAACACCACCGCGATTTAGGGCAGGTAGAATCTGAACAATTACAGGTTTTGTGATAGATGATCGAGTTGCCATAGCGTCAATCTAAGGTTTTCTTGCGTGAGTTTCCAGCATAGATTTAAACTAAAAATCTAACCACCCATATTGTTGTATCACCATGCCGCAAAAGGAAGATAAAAATGCCCGCCCAATTTGACCCACATAATCTGGAACCGCATTATCTTGCTCTGAAAAATGGCGAAAAACTGGCCTATCATTCGATCTATCAAGATAGGGTAAGCGCTACCGAGCCAGGCGTTATTTTCCTGTGCGGGCATGGCTCTGATATGAATGGGACAAAGGCGCTGACGCTTCAGCATCTTGCAGAAACAGACGGATTTGGATTTACCCGCTTCGACTATTTCGGACATGGCGCTTCGGATGGTGATTTTCGAGAGGGCACGATTAGCCGCTGGACAGATGACTGCCTTGCGATTCTAGATGAGGTCACCACAGGCCCACAAATTCTGGTCGGCTCCTCTCTTGGCGGCTGGGTGATGCTAACAGCAGCGCGGGCACGCCCATCCCGCATTGCTGGCCTTATCGGCATTGCTGCTGCACCAGATTTCACCGAAACGCTTATCTGGAATGAGCTAGATGACACACAGCAACAGGAAATGATGAAAACAGGCAAAATAGCATTGCCCAACCCCTATGCTGATGAAGATGTCATCTACCCCTATCCTCTGATTACAGACGGGCGCAATAACCTTGTTATGACAGCGCCTCTTAACCTCACAATTCCGGTCTGTCTGTTTCACGGCATGCAAGATAATGAGGTGCCTTGGCAGACAGCTATCTCATTATCTGAAACACTGGCATCAGAGACTGTCACACTGCATTTTGATAAGATGGCAGGGCATCGCTTCTCATCACCTGAACAGCTTGCTGCAATCTGTCAGTCTGTTCGGGTCATGCGCGCTCAGA
>DGJU01000060.1:12879-18487 GCA_002387605.1 Alphaproteobacteria bacterium UBA4588
CAGAGACTGGGAACAGAGACTGGGGGAACTGCTTAAAAATCTAGCGCAGAATAGCTACTAGCTGGCGGCATGCCAACAAGGACATCAGCCAGCAAGGGGCGGAAGCTAGGGCGTGATTTTAGCTTCATATACCACATTTTAGCATCTGTATGTTTGTCCCAATTCACATCGCCAAAGTAATCAAGAACAGATAAATGGGCAGCGGCGGCAAGATCGCACAACGCCATATCAGGGCCTGCAAGCCATGGATTCTGAGCCGCAAGCCAGTCAATATAGCCAAGGTGAGTTTGCGCGTTTGACAGCGCTGCCCGCATAATCTCGGAGGATGCTGACTGGCCTTTATCAAAACGCTTAATCACTCTTTCCCGCAACAGAGGTCCAGAGACTTCTTGGGTGAATTTAATTTCAAACCAGTCAATGAGCCGGCGTACTTCTGCGCGCTCACCCGGCGTTCGCGGCATCAGGCGCGCCTGTTCGATAACCTCTTCAACCCATTCGCTGATAACCCGAGCACCCGAAATCACGCCAAAATCATCATCTTCCAGAACAGGAAGGTCACCTGCTGGATTTAGGGTCAGAAATGCCTCGTCACGCATCCATGGCACTTGTGTGCGTAGGCTTACATCAAGGTCATATTCCCCAAACTGTAAACGAATAAACCGGCTTGCCGGAGAAAGTGGATAGTGATGAAGTGTTGCCATAATAAGCCTAAGATTAGAGGTCACGAGACGCGCTGAATGATATTACCCTTACTTCTGGATAGTCGTGACCCGCGAAGCTTAAAATTTACAATGATTAGGATTTGCTTACAAGCCCATCCTTACCAGCTTGCTCTGTAGTGGGTTTACGCTTCCTTATTTCACCTTATTGGGAGCCCAGTTCAAGCGCTAGGCAATTGACAGGCAAGCAAGGCAATCGGGCCAACAGGAAGAGTGGCCTCCCCTTCCTTAGAGAGTTCCAGCAGATGTAAGCGGCCCTGCTCCAAAGCCCCAGGCCAGATAAAACGCTTAGCAGGCGCCAGCTGAAACCCAAAGCGCGGATAATAATCATGATCACCCGAGACAAAAACAATATCCCAGCTTTTGAGTCGTTCAGCATGGGACAGGCCGGCTCTTACCAATGACTTGCCAACACCTTTTCCCTGCAACTGCGGGTCAACAGCAAGCGGTCCAAGCAGGAGCTGGCGGCGTCCAGCAACAAGAACTTCCCAGAATCGCAACGAAGCAACTGCCTGCCCGTCTAATTCGGCAATAAAACACAATTCTTCGACAGCTGGGCCGAAGCGCAAATGCCAGACTGACCTGTCTGTGCGCTCAGCACCAAAGGTTGCACACATGAGCCGTGCAATATCAGCCGTATCTCCATCCACCTGTCTGCGGATATGGGCAATTATCTGGTCTGCCATTTTTGGCGCCTTATCTATGTGGACCTTATGCCACCTGAATTAAGCGCGGACACTTTCCTGCTCAACATCAGATAGCGGATTAGGAAGCATACCAAGAACTTCGGTTGGCACAACATGCCAGAACCTTTTGACCTCTGTTGTCCAATTATTCAACAACCGTTTTGCCAACGCAGAATCTGTTTCGGCTGCATGAAGGGTTATCAGTGCCTTTAGATGCTTTTGCCAATAGGCCGTTGCAACAGGCGCAATCTGCAGCGTTTCAGGGTTTGCCCGTGATAAAAACAGCTCATCTTCATCATAAATAAACGCCATACCACCTGTCATACCGGCGCCGAAATTAGGGCCTGTTCTGCCCAGAATAACAACTTCGCCCCCTGTCATATATTCACAGCCATTAGACCCGCATCCTTCAACAATCGCTGTCGCACCGGAGTTACGGACACATAGTCTCTCGCCCGCCTGACCGTTCGCAAGAAGCATACCTGATGTTGCGCCGTAAAGGACTGTGTTACCGATAATCGTATTCCGTTCGGCAACAAATGCAGCAGAAGCAGATGGGCGTATCGTAATCATCCCGCCGGATAAGCCCTTACCAACATAATCATTTGCATCACCAATAACATCCAGCCTTAGGCCCTGAACAGCAAACGCGCCAAGGGACTGTCCCCCCGGACCACGTAGCCGAGCAGTAATCTGACCGGGGCGCAATCCAGTCATTCCGAACCGGCGCACGATATGAGATGATAACCGGGTACCAATGGCCCGCTGGGTATTTTCAATATTGTAGGAAAGCTGCATCTTGCCGCCATTTTCAAGTGCTGTTTTTGCATCCTTGACCATGAGAGCATCAAGGGTATCAGCGACTTCAATCCGGCCCTCACCGCCCTGATAGCCAGCAACACCAGTTGCAACCGCCTGAACCAGAATTGGGTTAAGGTCGAGGTCATCCAGTGCCGCATCACCGCGCGATACCTGACTAAGCAAGTCAGTGCGGCCAATAACGTCTGAGAGCGACCGGAAGCCAAGTGAGGCAAGAATTTCACGCACCTCTTCTGCCACATGGGTGAAAAGCTGAACAACCTTTTCAGGCGTTCCCTCAAATTTTGCGCGCAAATCGTCACGCTGTGTACAGACCCCCACAGGACAGGTGTTGGAATGGCACTGACGCACCATGATACAGCCCATCGCAACGAGCGCTGATGTGCCAATTCCATATTCATCTGCGCCCAGCATCGCTGCCATAACGATATCACGGCCTGTTTTAAGCCCGCCATCCGTGCGCAACACAACCTTGCTTCGCAACCCATTCATCGACAATACCTGATGCACCTCAGAGAGGCCCATTTCCCATGGCATGCCAGCATGTTTAATAGAAGATTGCGGGCTAGCACCTGTTCCGCCGCCATGGCCGGAAATCAGAATCGTATCTGCCTTTGCTTTTGCCACGCCTGCCGCTATCGTTCCAATACCGGTAGACGCAACCAGCTTCACACAGACGCGGGCCTTAGGGTTAATCTGTTTCAGATCATAAATAAGCTGCGCCAAATCTTCGATTGAATAGATATCGTGATGCGGCGGCGGTGAAATCAGGGTAACGCCCGGCGTTGAATGCCGTAACTTGGCAATCAGGCTATTCACCTTAATACCCGGAAGCTGTCCACCTTCGCCCGGCTTTGCGCCTTGGGCAACCTTGATTTCGAGCTCTTCACAATTATTCAGATATTCAGCTGTAACCCCAAACCGGCCAGACGCAACCTGCTTGATGGCGCTTGACGGATTATCGCCATTTTCGCGCAACCGAAAGCGTGACGAATCCTCACCACCTTCACCTGAATCAGATTTAGCGCCGATACGGTTCATCGCAATCGAGAGTGTCTCATGTGCTTCAGGGCTCAAAGCCCCAAGCGAGATACCCGGCGAGACAAGACGTTTACGGATATCGGTGATGCTTTCTACAGTATCGACAAGCACAGGCGGATTTTTATAATCAAAATCCATGAGATCACGCAAATTGACCGGCCCTTGGCGTGTTACCATCTGGCTGTATTTTTTCCAGCTTTCATAGGAGCCGGTATCACAGGCATGCTGCATTGCGTGGATTATCTGTCCATCAAAGGCATGACGCTCACCTGATTTACGATAGCGGAACAGTCCACCAACAGGCAGGAAGGAGAGCGACTCGATATAGGCTTTAGTATGCATCACCATAATGCGCGACTGAATACCGCTCAGCCCCAAGCCTGATATTCGTGATGACATTGGCGGGAAGAAGTCAGCCACTAAGGCACGTGACAGCCCAAGGGCTTCAAAATTATATCCACCCCGATATGAGGCAATAACCGAAATACCCATTTTCGACATGATTTTAAGCAATCCATCTTCGATTGCTTTGCGGAAATTAGCAACGGATTCTGCGAGTGTCAGGCCTTCAAGCAGATTTTTTTCCATCCGTTCCTGAATGGTCCATTCAGCTGCATATGCATTGATAGTTGTCGCACCAACGCCGATCAAAACAGCAAAATGATGCACATCAAGACATTCGCCAGAGGCAACATTAACTGACGCAAATGTCCGTAATTGCTGGCGAACAAGATGAGAATGAACAGCACCAGTTGCGAGCACCATTGGCAATGGCACGCGATCTTCATTCGCTGCCCTATCGCTCAACATCACATGCTCACACCCGCCCCGCACAGCATTTTCTGCTTCGAGACGGATTCTGTCTATGGCGACTTTGAGCCCATCAGTTCCTGATGATGCCGGGAAGCTACAATCAATCTCAATAGCCTTATCGCCGAGATGCTGAAGCAGCGCATCCCATTCTTTATTGATAATAATAGGCGAGTTTAGTACCAGATGTTCGCACTGTTCAGGGCTTTCATCCAGAATATTGCCAAGATTGCCAAGGCGTGTCCGCAACGTCATCACATGACGTTCGCGCAACGAGTCAATCGGCGGGTTTGTTACTTGTGAGAAATTCTGCCGGAAGAAGTGATGCAGGCCACGATACCGGCCAGAGAGTACGGCAAGCGGCGCATCATCACCCATGGAGCCAACAGCTTCTTTGCCGCCGACCGCCATTGGTTGCAGAATAAGTTCCATATCTTCCATCGTCCAGCCAGACATAAGCTGACGGCGGCGACGCTCTTCATCGCTTGGCGCAGCACCTTCAACAGGTTTCGCTTTGGCCAGCAAATCATCCATTGGTTTGGCGCGCTTAATCCAGTCTCCCCAGTTCTGAGACTGAGATAATTCAGTCTTCAGTTCGGTGTCTTTAAAGACCCGCCCCTCTTTTAGGTTAACGCCAATCATCTCGCCCGGCCCAAGACGGCCACGCTCAAGAATCCGTTTCTCATCGATGATAACCATTCCTGTTTCGGACCCAGCTATCAGTAGCCCATCATTGGTAAGCGAGTAACGCATTGGACGCAGACCGTTCCTGTCCATGCCGCCAATAACCCAGTCGCCTGAAACAGCCGCGATTGCCGCCGGGCCATCCCATGGTTCCATTACCGAATTACAATAGGCATACAGCTTTGCAAGCTCGCTATCGCCGCTCACATCAACAGCCTCAGGTATCATCATAGTCTTTACCATTGGCAAAGAGCGTCCGCCTTGCAGCAATAGCTCAAACACAGAATCAAGCGCTGCAGAGTCAGAGCTACCTTTGGCGATCACTGGTTTTAAATCAGCAATCCCATCAGCAAAAAGCGGGCTGTCCATCCTATCTTCATGACAGGACATCCAGTTCATGTTGCCGCGGACTGTGTTAATTTCACCATTATGGGCAAGCACCCGGAAGGGCTGGGCAAGACGCCATGTTGGGAATGTGTTGGTTGAGTAGCGCTGATGATAAACAGCAAAGTTAGACACAAATCTCTCATCCAGCAGATCTGGATAAAACGCTGTTACCTGTTCTGCTAGAAACATGCCTTTATAGATGACTGAGCGCGTCGATAAGGAGCAGATATAAAAATCAGTTACTAATTCTGCCAGCACTGCTTTTTCTATCCTGCGCCGCACAATATAGAGCTGACGCTCAGCTTCTTCAGCGCTGAGGTCTGCCGGCATAGAGAACATGATCTGCTCAATCTCGGGACGGGTTGCCATCGCTTTATCGCCAAGAGCATCAATATTTACCGGCACCTGCCGCCAGCCATAGATAAAGTGGCCCTGCTTCAGAATTTCCTGCTCAACAATACA
>DGJU01000060.1:18599-20417 GCA_002387605.1 Alphaproteobacteria bacterium UBA4588
TCAGCATCTACAGCGCCGCGGTGCCAGATTGACTGCAACGCTTCAATAGCAGCATCAACAACTGCACGGCGCGGCTCGCCATCAACAGCGGCAATAAAACCAACACCACAGGCATCATGTTCCATATCCGGATGATAGGCTCCGGCATCTATCAGGCGAGCTTCTGCTGCCTTGCGGTCTGCAATATATTTTTTTGCATCAAAAGCAGTGCGCGGTGTGGACTGATCGTTCATTTCAATCTCCATCAAAAAAAATTCGACTAGCTAGCGGCGCGGTCTTCACCGCGTAACGCTGCTTCCATAAAATTATGCATCTGTTCAGCGGCATCGCGACCATCACGAATGCCCCAGACGACAAGCGAGGCGCCGCGCACAATATCGCCAGCTGCAAATACGCCCGGCATGCCGGTCATCATGCTTTTCCAGTCAATTTGGACCGTACCCCACCGGCTTACCTTCAAGGCATCTTGCGCAAACAGGCTTGGTAAGTCTTCAGGATCAAATCCGAGCGCTTTAATCACGAGGTCAGCTGATAAATCGAAATCTGAGTTATCGATGGTCTCTGGCACTTGCCTGCCTGTATCATCTGGCTGGCCCAAATGGATACGCTGGGCTCTAACAGCGTTAACAGTGCCATCACCCAGCAAAGCATGCGGGCTAGACAGCCACTGAAAGGTTACACCTTCTTCTTCGGCATTCTGCACTTCGCGCTGTGAGCCTGGCATATTTGCCTTATCACGACGATATAAGCATGTCACAGATTTGGCGTCCTGCCGGATAGCGGTACGCACACAATCCATAGCCGTATCGCCGCCGCCAATAACAACAACGTCCTTTCCAGCCGCATTGAGGGTGCCATTTTCATAATGAGCGACATCATCGCCAAGTGATTTACGGTTTGAAGCTGTGAGATAATCCAGCGCCGGTACCACGCCATCAAGACCAATACCCGGAATTTTAATGTCACGGGCCTTATATACACCTGTGGCGATCAGCACTGAATCATGCTTTTCACGCAACTCATCAAAGGTAATGTCTTTGCCAATTTCGCAATTTAGTACGAACTTAATCCCGCCTTGCTCTAGCAGGGCGGCACGGCGCGTTACGATTTCTTTTTCAAGCTTAAATCCGGGGATACCATAAATCATCAAGCCACCAACGCGGTCATATCTGTCATAGACAGTGACCTGATAGCCTTTGCGGCGCAATAAGTCTGCTGCAGCAAGACCGGCAGGGCCTGACCCGATGATACCAACAGACTGGCCACGCTCATGACTAACCTCAATCGGGGCTACCCAGCCCTCTTCAAAGGCTGTTTCAGTGACATATTTTTCAACAGCGCCAATCGTAACAGACTCAAAGCCCTTTTCAATGACACAATTGCCTTCGCATAATCTGTCTTGCGGGCAAATCCGGCCACAAATCTCGGGGAAAGTATTTGTTGATGCGGCCATTTCATAAGCTTCTTGAAGCCTGTTTTCAGCCGTCAGCATAAGCCAATCCGGGATATTGTTATGAAGCGGGCAATTCACCTGACAAAAAGGCACACCGCATTGAGAACAACGGCTGGCCTGCTCTTCAGCACTTTCAGCAGAAAAGTCAGCATAGATTTCATCGAAATCTTCTGTCCGCGCCTGCGCGCCTCGCTTATTCGGCATTTCTTTCTGCTGCGAGATAAATTGTAGCATCTTCTTCGCCATGACTTTGCTCCCGTTAGGGTTACGCTCTCTTTTTTTATAAAAAGTGGAACACCCGATAAAATGGTCAACTATCATTACCCATTTTATCGTAAAAGGCAAGGTGAAGTCAAAAACATCTC
>DGJU01000060.1:20539-22917 GCA_002387605.1 Alphaproteobacteria bacterium UBA4588
AACTAGGAACCTCTTTATTATGATAATTTATCTCCATCTTGTGCTCATTGCTGCCATTCAGGGCATTACCGAATTTCTGCCGGTATCCTCATCGGGACATCTTGTGTTGTTGCCGAATCTCACCAGCCTTCCTGACCAAGGTCAGACGCTGGATGTTGCGGCTCATGCCGGGACAATGATTGCTGTGATGGTTTATCTGCGCCGCGATATTGCCGAGATGCTAAGCGGTCTTTTCAGTCCTGCTGGCACACGTACCGACCAGGCGATTGGTGCACGATATCTGGTTGGCATTCTTATTCTTGCCAGCCTGCCGGTGATTATTGTCGGGCTGTTTGTTGAATTTCTAGACCCTTCCTTTTTGCGCCTGACCATGACCGTAGCGATTGCTAATCTTATCTGTGCGGGCTGGCTTTTTCTGGCTGATAAAGGGCCTATTTTGCATGACATAACAGGTGCTATAGCGCCCCAAGATACGGATAAATCAGGCCATCATGTGATTGACTGGCGCCAGCTTAGTGTGCGGGATGCTTGTTATATTGGCCTTGCTCAGGTCATCGCCCTGATTCCAGGGGCCTCGCGCAGCGGCGTTACCATGACAATGGCGCGCCAGCTCGGATATGACAGATTGAGTGCTGCCCGCTTCTCACTGTTACTCTCATTGCCAGTGATTGCCGGCGCAAGTCTTGTAAAAGGCGCGAGCCTTGCTGCAGCGCCCCAAAAAGACCAGCTCATATCAGCTGGTATTGTTGCGGTGCTGTCTTTTATTTTTGCGCTTGGCGCCATACGCTGGATGATGGGCTGGCTGTCACGAACAGATTTTTCGGCTTTTGTGTGGTACCGGCTTGGCCTTGGTATTGTGCTGCTTGGCTATCTTGCGATAGGCGGCTAGAGCCTAGCTCTTTTGTGCCGCAAACCGTCCACCAGGGCGGAAGGGCGCAAGATACTCGCCAACAATCATTTCAGCTGCACGGGGATCAATCCCAAGCTCAGCAAAACCGCTTGCCTTTGCAGAACAGATATTATCTGTCTTCAGCAATGTTAACTGGTCAAGCGTCACAGGCGGGCTTGGCAGAAACCCTGCAAAAAAGGCAGGTAGTGACATCACAGCAAAAGGCACAGGCAATAGTAAACGCTTCCGCGCCACAGCCTTTAGCGTCAGTTCCATCAATTCTTTGAATGTATAAACTTTTGGCCCACCAAGCTCAAAGAACTGGTCACCTGAAAAATTAGGGTCAAGAATTGTCATGACAGCATCAGCAACATCACCCACAAAAACAGGCTGCATTTTGTTTGTGCCGCCCCCAATGAGCGGCAGAGCCGGCGCAATCATTGCCATCTGACCAAATCGGTTGAAAAAACTATCCCCCGGACCAAACACAACAGATGGCCGCAGAATAACAGCCGTTTTAAACTGGCGAAGTAACGCCCGCTCGCCTTCAGCTTTCGTGCGAGAATAAACAGAGTTTGATTTCATATCTGCGCCAAGCGCCGAGAAATGAATCAACTGGCTGACCCCTGTCTCAGACGCAATTTGTCCAATCTGAGCCGGTAAAGTCGCATGCATAAGCTCAAAATTATGACGGCCTGACGGGCTCAAAATGCCGACAAGGTTAATCACAATATCTGCTGGCGTGATGGCAGCTCGCAAGGTGGCTTCATCAGTTGCATCACCAGACAAAGCTGTAATCTGACCAACAGCACCAAGCGGCTTCATGCGTTTTACACGCTCAGCATTACGCCCCAATACAAGGATGCGCGCCCCGGCGCGGGCCAGTTTCTCAACAAGCGCTCGCCCAATAAAACCAGACCCACCAATTAGCGTGACCGTCTTGCCATCCAGAAAGCCCATATCCTATTTCCCCTGCCTGTTGCCGCGGGGACTGATACTCCCCTACGGCTAACCATCGATAACTCACGGCCCTTTTCTATCAGGTTGCGCGGCAAACCAAAAGAGACAAAAAATCGCAGGGCTCATGCTAGGACAGGTAAAATGGGGGGTTGCCTGTCACTGGCTTGAAAAGCGTTTGACACCCCGATTTTATCGGCTATGGTCACAGCCCACATGACAGATAGAGGCTCACCGCCGATTGTGATGTTAATGTGCCCAGATGGCGGAATTGGTAGACGCGCTGGCTTCAGGTGCCAGTGGCCGTTAGGTCGTGGAGGTTCGAGTCCTCTTCTGGGCACCACAAACCCCAGGCAACTTACTGAAATTCCTACATGATTTATCGTTTAGGAGTATCATCTTGTCACACATCCCGTACACAATCCGTCGTTCTAACACCTATTACTACAATAGACGTGTGCCTAAACATGCGGTTGAATCCTATGGTCAGTTCATAAGGCTGACACTGTCAAAAGATCCACTGGAAGCTGAG
>DGJU01000072.1:0-22050 GCA_002387605.1 Alphaproteobacteria bacterium UBA4588
CCCGCTGGGCAGGATGTATTGATAATGTAGGCGGCCCGATGCTTGGCCGGATCATCGGCCAGTTAAAATATGGCGGTACGGTTGCCTCAATCGGAAATGCCGGCGGCAATGATTTACCTGCCAGCATTCTGCCGTTCTTGTTACGGGGCGTTAATGTGCTGGGAATTGATTCTGTGTTTCAGCCATACCAGTCATGTGTGAATGGCTGGAATCGTCTGGTAGCCGAATTTCCGCTGGATAGGCTTGAGGAAATGGCAACTGAGATCACACTTGATGAGCTTCCGGAAGCCGGAAAAAAGATTCTTGAGGGGCAGACGAAAGGGCGATGGATTATCGCTCTCTAGTCCTATTTTCTGATATCTGAAGGAAAGGGCTTAATCTGACGGGTTACAGAAAACCACCACGGCTAGATTAGGATGACTGAGCGGGTCGAACGGCGCCAATATGAGGCAGGTTGCGACCTTGCTGGGCATAATCAATGCCATATCCGATAACAAATTCATCGGGAATATCAAACCCTGTCCAATGGACATTAACATCAACCTCGCGGCGCGATGGTTTATTCAGCAATGCACAGACAGTCAGGCTGGCAGGCTGGCGGGTGGCAAGTATTTTCAAGACTTGGGATAATGTATGGCCGGTATCAATAATATCTTCGACAACCAGAACATCTCTGTTCTTAATATTTGTTTCAAGGTCTTTCAGAATCCGGACCTGACGACTTGATTCCATTTTATTGCCATAGCTGGAGACAGTCAGAAAATCGACCTCAACAGGAAGATTGATACGCCGCACGAGGTCAGCAATAAAGACAAAAGAACCGCGCAGAAGACCTATCACAACAAGTTGGTTCGTCGATGAGTAATGTTCGGTTATCTGATGCGCTAGTTTGTTAACGCGTGCTGTAATTTCTGTCTCGGAAATCAGAATATCAACGCGGTCGTTAGAAACAAGAACGGACATACAATTTCCTTTTTGTGAAACTAGGCCGGTAATGCGGGCGGCTGATAATATCAGATATAGCCCTAATCCGCATTTTGCTTGTGAACATTACACTGCTCGCTTGCCGAACAAAAGAGGCCTTGAAGGATTTATTCCACTAATCTTAGCGCGGCAGGGACTTGACCGGTATGGCAAGCTGTCTAGTGTGGAGAGCCTAGATAAATAGTAATTCAAAGAAGGACGGACGAGATGGCAAAAGTAGCATTTTTGGGACTTGGTGTGATGGGATATCCAATGGCAGGGCATCTGGCAGCAGCAGGGCATGATGTCACTGTCTATAACCGGACATCTGCAAAAGCTGATGCGTGGCATAAACAGCATGGCGGGGCTGTTGCCACAACACCGGCAGATGCGGCGCGCGGCGCTGAATTTGTTTTCTCATGCGTTGGGGATGATGCTGATATCATATCTGTGACAAGCGCGGAGCACGGCGCTTTCTCAGCAATGTCAGCTAATGCTATCTTTATTGATAATACAACCGCATCAGCTGATGTTGCACGTGAGCTTTATGCCGCAGCTAAGGAGGCAGGCCTGCATTTCATTGATGCGCCTGTTTCGGGTGGTCAGGCTGGGGCAGAAAACGGCAAGTTAACAGTAATGTGCGGCGGTGATGATGCAGCGTTTTCGCGTGCTGAGCCGCTAATGTCCTGCTACGGGGCGCGCGTCACGCATATGGGCGCTACAGGCTCAGGTCAGCTCACAAAGATGGTGAACCAGATTTGTATTGCCGGTCTTGTGCAAGGCTTGTCCGAAGCCTTGAATTTTGGCAAACAGGCAGACCTTGATCTAGAGAAGGTTTTGGGCGTGATTTCAGGCGGCGCCGCACAGAGCTGGCAGATGGAAAATCGGGGCTCAACAATGGCGCGCGATGAGTTTGATTTCGGGTTTGCGGTTGACTGGATGCGCAAAGACCTGCGGATTTGCCTTGCTGAGGCTGCCAATAATGGCGCAGAGCTTCCCGTAACAGCGCTTGTGGCCCAGTTCTATGCAGCCTTGTCTTATCAGGGTCTTGGCAGAAATGACACATCAGCGCTTATCCGTTTATTACGCCGATAGCATCACCGCGTTTAAAAATAATCTGTTGCGGACAAAAAAGGCAGGGGTTATAGCGCCCCTGCCTTTTTTACTATCATGAGTGGCTTGCAAGTCTAGTCTTAGACGCCGCCAATAACCATCAGCTTGATTTCCATGAATTCATCAATCCCGTATTTCGAGCCCTCGCGGCCAAGGCCTGATGCCTTGACGCCGCCAAACGGGCCAACTTCTGATGAATAGGCGCCTGTGTTGGACACGACCATGCCATATTCCAGCGCTTCTGATACGCGGAAAATCCGTGAGACGTCCTTTGTGAAGAAATAAGCTGCCAAGCCAAAGATTGTATCATTGGCAGCTGCGATAGCGTCTTCTTCCTTGTCGAACTTAAACAGTGCTGCGACAGGGCCGAATGTTTCTTCTGAGAAGAGCTGCATATCACGCGTTGCGCCGGTTAGTACGGTTGGCTGATAGAATGTGCCCCCTTTTTCATGCGGCTTTCCGCCGGTAACCACAACACCACCCTTGGCGGTAGCATCCGCGATATGACGCTCAATTTTATCAAAGCCCTGCTGGTCAATAATAGGGCCTTGCACAACCCCCTCTTCAAAGCCGTCACCGACTTTCATTTCGGCAACTTTTTCTGCCAGAGCGGCAACAAATTTATCATGGATTCCTGACTGCACAAACATCCGGTTAGCACAAACACATGTCTGGCCGGCATTCCGGTATTTCGATGCAATCGCCCCTTCAACAGCTTCAGTGAGATCAGCATCATCAAAGACAATCAGCGGGGCGTTTCCGCCAAGCTCAAGGCTGATTTTTTTGATTGTATCAGCAGATTGGCGCATCAGAATACGGCCAACCTCAGTTGAACCAGTAAAGGTGATTTTGCGCACCCGCTCATCAGCACAGAGCGTCTCGCCCATTGCTGGTGCATCCATCCCTGTGACGATATTGATAACGCCCTTTGGAAAGCCTGCACGGCGGGCAAGTTCTGCAAGTGCGAGCGCTGAGAGCGGGGTCTGTTCTGCTGGTTTCAGAACACAGGTACAGCCAGCAGCAATGCCAGGTGAGACTTTGCGCGTAATCATCGCATTCGGGAAATTCCACGGGGTAATCGCCCCAAACACGCCAATGGGCTGTTTCAGAACGATGAATTTTTTATCCGGAAACGGGCTTTCCAGCACATCGCCAGTGACCCGGCGGGCTTCTTCGGCAAACCAGTCAATAAAGCTTGTCCCATAAAGAATTTCACCTTTGGCTTCAGCGAGTGGCTTGCCCATCTCAGCAGTAAGGATAGCGGCAAGGTCGTCAATATTCTCAAGGCATAGATCATTCCATTTGCGCAAAATAGCTGACCGTTCTTTGGCGGTTGTGGCTGCCCAGCTATGGCGGGCTGTGTCTGCTGCATCAATGGCGCGCGCAATATCATCCGCCCCGCAATCAGCTACTTCAGCAATTATTTCACCGTTCGCAGGGTTCCGGACTGCAAATGTCTTGCCGTTTGGCGCTGCGGTAAACACGCCATCAATAAACGCATTTGTTTGTAGCAATGTTGGATCGTTCAATATAAGTGAAGCCGACATGATAAAATCCCCAAAAATGAGTTAAGAAGAAGGTTTGATGGCATCAGGCCTAGAGGCCTTTATTGTCTGGATATGTCTTGCTCACAATAAATATGATGCTGGACATAAGGCAGTAAAGCACTGCGCAGACTGGTATTATGCTCAGGAACGTAAAAAGTAATATAGCGCCAAAATCAGGCTCCCTATGAGGCCCAATTTCGGCGCTATGATTATGTTATTTCATGCGTGATGCAACATTTTCCCAGTTAACAAGGTTATCAAGGAAGTTAGCAAGATAGACTGGCCGCTTATTGCGGAAATCAATGTAGTAGGAATGCTCCCATACATCACAGCCAAGCAACGCATTTTCACCAAAACAAAGCGGGTTTACCCCGTTTTCAGTTTTTGTCACGCTGAGCTCGCCATCTGCCTTTTGCACAAGCCAGCACCAGCCTGAACCAAACTGGCCAATGCCTGCTGCGGTAAAGGCTTCTTTGAAAGCATCTACAGAACCAAACTGCTCTGTGAGAGCTGATTCAAGCTCGGACGGCATAGCTCTGCCTGTTGGCCCCATCATTTCCCAGAACTGGACATGGTTCCAATGCTGTGAGGCATTGTTAAACACACCATTTTGAGCAATAGCGCCGGCATCGTATGTTCCGGTGATGATCTCCTCAAGAGATTTATCTTCCCACTGTGTTCCCGCAATCAACTTATTGCCGTTATCTACATAGGCCTTGTGATGCAAATCATGGTGGAATTCTAATGTTTCTTTACTCATGCCTGAGGTTTCTAACGCATCATAGGCATAAGGCAAATTTGGTAAATCAAATGCCATTGTCATGTCTCCCTCTTGAAACTTTTTAGTGGATGCTATGGTGAAATAGCGGAAAAATTATTCAAACTGCTTTTAGGGTAATTACCCTAAGCTTACTTTATACGACCTTACATGCGCGCCAGATGGCAAAAACGAAAGACCGATCGCACGGCTTAGAATATAGGCTAAAATTTTGCGTCTTAACACTCTAAAGTGAATGTCAGTTCCGTTTCTTGCCGGCTTGGCCTTAAAAGTCAGTCGAATGAAAACGTTAATCATAGTATTATATAGCGGCGTTCAATTCTCATTATGAGAGCCTTGTTTCTGCCCTAAAGCTGACTGAATTCTGCCCTTCTTTTTACTGTACAACATAAGCTGAGGAAAAGGGTATGGGTCTTCATGCGGATAGGCCCACCAAGATTAATGTTGAGGATGTTATTATGATTGCTTTATTTGCAGGCTTTGTCTTCGTTGCCGGGGTCACATCAGACGGATATAGAGAATTCTCCCAGCATTCAAATGGGAATAGTGACTATGAATTAGCCTTTGTTGACCAGTGCAATACCGGTGAGCATGGCTCAGGATACGCGCTGGCCCCGTTAAAATTTGTGATGCTCAAGCAAAAAAATCATGACGGCACGATAGGCTCTGTTTGCACCGAGTAAGGTGTTAGCAAAAATCTACAGCTTGCGCCGCGCCATGGCTGATACGCGCAGCCGCAAAGCATTCAGCCTGATGAATCCATGGGCATCATGATGATCATAATCAGCAGCACCTTCTTCAAACGTCACTAATTCTTCTGAATAGAGAGAATTGGGTGAGGTGCGGCTTGTGATCATAATATTGCCTTTATAGAGCTTGGCCTGGACTTCGCCATTCACCATGTCTTGGCTTGCATCAATGGCGGCCTGCAACATTTTGCGCTCAGGTGAAAACCAGAACCCGTTATAGATTATTTCGGCATAACGGGGCATTAGCTCATCTTTTAGATGGGCGGCTTCTCTATCAAGGGTGATGCTCTCCATCGCACGGCGCATCGCAAGCAGGACAGTCCCGCCCGGTGTTTCATAAATACCGCGTGATTTCATCCCAACAAAGCGATTTTCAACAAGGTCAAGACGCCCAATACCGTTCATGCCGCCGAGCCTATTTAACTCAGTTAGCAAGGTTGCTGGCGACATCGCTTTTCTGTTCAGCGCAACAGGATCGCCGCCTTTGAAGGTAAGGGAAATTTCGGTTGCTGTATCGGGGGCATTTTCTGGGGCTACTGTGCGCGAGAAAATATATTCTTCAGCTGCTACAGCCGGGTCTTCTAATACTTTTCCTTCTGCTGAGATATGTAGCAGGTTAGCATCTACACTGAATGGCGCTTCGCCGCGCTTATCTTTTGGAACAGGTATTTGATTAGCTTCTGCATAGGCGATCAGTTTTGTGCGAGATGATAAATCCCATTCCCGCCACGGAGCAATGACCTTAATATCAGGCTGCAGGGCATAATAGCCAAGTTCGAAACGGACCTGATCATTTCCTTTGCCTGTTGCGCCATGCGATACAGCATCAGCGCCAAGCTCGCGGGCGATTTCGATCTGGCGCTTGGCAATGAGCGGCCGGGCAATGGATGTGCCGAGCAGATACTGGCCTTCATAAAGGGCATTCGCCCGAAACATCGGAAAGACATAATCAGACACAAATTCTTCGCGTAAATCTTCAATGAAGATATTTTTGATCCCCATCATTTCGGCTTTGGCACGCGCTGGCTCGATATCTTCGCCCTGACCAAGATCAGCTGTGAAGGTAATCACCTCGCATTTATATTCTTCCTGCAACCATTTCAGGATGACTGATGTATCCAGACCGCCTGAATAGGCAAGGACAACCTTTTTAATTTTTTGCTCGCTCATCGTCTGTGCCTCTGCTTTTGTCGTACTGGTATTCTGGCAGTTCTTTTAGCCTACTTCATTGCAAACCGCAAAGCCGCTTTGGGCTATAATGTCTCGCGCAAATATGGCCCTGGCTTCTGCGAGAGCGATCGGAGCGCGCCAATTAGCCCAAGAAGAGTGGTTGCGCCGCTGCCAATAAAGGCTGTGAGGATGACTGTCTGCATATCAAGAATAAACTCAGCCTTAAGAAATAGTGAAATAAGCGCCCAGCTTGCAGCTGTCCCAATAAGGCATGCAACAAGAGCTGTCAGCAGTCCAAGAAGGCTATATTCAAATAGCCATGCAAACATGATATCACGGCGTGTTGCGCCAAGTGTTTTCAAAATTATACTATCTGAGAGGCGTTGCGATTCGGAAATAGCAACAGTACCCGCCAGCACCGCCATGCCTGATATCATCGTTACTAGTGCTGTTATCTGTATTGCCTGACCGAGAAGGGTTAGAATTTCCACGGCCTTTCCAACAGCTTCTTTCACAGAAATTGCTGAGATGTTTGAAAAGCTTGTACTTATCACCTGTTCTATCTCAGACGCTGTTTTATCATCATCTGAGAGCGTTGTGGCAAGCCAGCTATGAGGCGCTTTATCCACCAGCCCGGGCGATGCAATAAACAGAAAATTAATATTGAAGCTTTCCCATGTAATCTGCCGCGTGCTGGCAATGGTCATGGTGATATCACGGCCCAGAATATTTAAGCCGATTGTATCGCCAAGGGATAAGCCAAAATCAACAAACATATCATGGCTTACCGAGACAAGCGGTGGTCCTTGATAGTCTTTATCCCACCAATCTCCCTCGACAATTTCAACGCCGTGAGGGGGTTCTGGTGACCATGTTAGCGCACGGTCGCCATTAAGGATCCAGGCAGACCCTTCCGGCGGCTCAATATCAGCTGATGAAACACCTTTCACTGCGGTAACCCGGCCTCTTAACATGGGCGTTTTATTGATCAATGTTGCAGGCCCGCCAGTTGTTTCTGCTAAGGCAAGGAACGGTGTGATTTGGTCAGGTTGAATATCAATAAAAAACCAGTCAGGGGCTTTATCGGCCGCTTGTGAATTTAGCTGGCTGGTCAAATTGAACTGGCTAAGTGTCACAGTAACAAGAACAGATAAGCCAAGACCAAATGAAATCACGATAGCGCGTAAGGGCGATCCGGCGCGGGTAATAGCCGATAAGCCAATGCGGATAGGAACATAAGCGGGGCTGCGCACCCGCCGCAGCACAGCTAAAACGGCCTCTGCTAATCCTGCCAAAAGAAGGAGGCTTGCAAATGTGCCGCCCATAAATGAAAGCGAAAGAGCAATATTGCCGGTTGCTATAAGGGCCAGCCCCAGAAGCGCTAGGCTGCCTGCTGCCACTGCCAGAACAGCGCCAATGCCGGGCCATTTTGAGGGCAGCATAACGCGGGTGCGGAACAAAAAGGCAGCCCGAATGTGGCGGGTTTGTGCAAGCGGCCAGACCGCAAAGACAAAGGTTGTCAGAAGCCCAAAACAGGCTGCAACAAATAAGGGGCGAATATAAATACCCTTCACAAGGGTAACGCCGGCATAATCACCGAGTAAAAACTGGGCCAGTGCCGGCGAGATTATTGCCAGCAATAATCCGCCAAAAACTCCGATAGCTGCCATTGCCATGACCTGCATAATATAAATTCGGAAAATCAAAGCCGAGGATGCACCAAGGCATTTAAGAGTGGCAATGACATACATCCGGCTTGTCATCCACGCCCTCACAGCACCGCCAACACCAAGGCCGCCGATCAGCAAGGCTGTCAGGCCAACAAGGGTAAGGAAAAGCTCTCCGCGAGTGATAAAACGATCAATGCCAGGCGCCGCATTGGCTGTGGTACGCAATCTAACATGGGTATCTGATAGCGCCTCTGTGATGCGTGCTTCACGTGCCGCGCTGACAGTTTGTTCTGGCAGAATAAACCGGCTGCGATATGTGATAAAGGCGCCCGGACGCCGTAGGGCTGTTGCTGTCAGTGTATCCATATTGACCAGAACGCGCGGTCCAAAGCTGATGAAGCTTATGGAGCGGTCCGGCTCATATAGCAAGAAGGCGGAAATGCGTAACGTTGCATCCCCAAGCCGCACAGTATCACCAACCACAAGCCCCAGCGCCCGCCCCAGCGCTTCATCAATCACAATGTTATTATCTGATAAGGCCTTCTCCAGACTGAGGCCATCGGATAATTCTGCCTGCCCTACGAGCGGCCAGGCATTATCAACCGCCTTTAATTCAACGAGTTTGCGCCGACCATCCAGCGTATTCAGCATTGCGCGCATCTGAATGACATCGCTACTCTGCCCAAGGGATGATAATTCTGTGCGCAGAGCGGTATCTGGCGGCGTATGCTGGCTAGATAACTCAAAATCGCCACCAAGTAAGCTGCGGGCATTTTCAGTAATTCCCGCGCGCATTGAGGCAGCAATAGACCCAACAGCGCCGATGGCTGCCACGCCCAACATTAGGGCAGCAAGAAAGACCCTGAACCTAGCAACAGAGCCGCGCATCTCGGGCCGTGCAAACTGCCACGCAAGATGCCAGCTTACCGGTGCGCCACTAATGTGGTCAGGCTTCATCGTGCCGCACCTGTGTTTTTGGACGCCTTATCAGTTGGGCTGTTCATCATATCATCTTTTATGCGGCCATCTTCGATACGCAAAATACGCGTGCATCTGCGCGCTAATGCTTCATCATGGGTAATCAGCACAAGACTTGCCGATACCTGTTTTGCTGCTGCAAAGAGCTGGTCGATAACGCGTTGACCTGTTGCACTATCAAGATTGCCGGTTGGCTCATCAGCAAGCAGAATGGTCGGGCGCGGGGCAATCGCGCGCGCAATGGCAACACGTTGTTGCTCACCGCCGGAAAGTTGATCTGGCAGATGCGTGAGGCGGTGCCCTAGCCCAACAGATCGGAGCGCTTCTGCGGCCCGCGCTTCGGCATCTTTATGTCCTGCCAGTTCCAACGGGACGCAGACATTCTGCACAGCTGTCATTGAGGGGATAAGCCGGAAGGCCTGAAAAATGATACCAACATTATCACGCCGCAAGCCAGCAAGACTGTCTTCATCCATATGGGTGATATCATGTCCTGCTAAGTCTGCTGTGCCGGAAGTTAATTGCTCGAGCCCAGACATCACCATAAGCAGGCTTGTCTTGCCAGCGCCGCTTGGACCAAGCACAGCTATTGTTTGACCTTGTGGCACCCGAAGCGTGATATTACTTAGAATATCAACGCGCCCCTGAGCGCCATCAAATGACAGGCTTGCCTCTGACAGAGCAATGACGTCCTGCACCGAAGATTTATCGTCAGCAGCGTTATGCTGTGTCATTTTTTTGGGTCGTGAGACGGTCATCGTAATAAAAAACCCTGCCTACAGGGGATGAAATGCCCTGCATAGATGTTACATTAAGGGCTAATAAAGCAATCACGCCCATTTATGATATGGAGTGTGAAGAGGATAATGCCAAGGTGCAAAAAGCGTATAATAACAATATAACCTATAATAGCCATATAGATGGCCGGCGCACGGGAATATGGATGGCGTTGCGTGCCTTGTTTGCGGCTCTCTTTTTTCTATCTGGGGCGAATGCTATCGCACAACCGGTAAAGATAATGGTGTTTGGCGATAGCCTTGTTGCAGGGTTTGGCTTGCCACCTGGGGCGGCTTTCCCTGATATTCTCGCGCAAAATCTCATCCAGCAAGGGTATCAGAATGAGATGATAAATGCTGGCGTATCAGGTGATACCACCGCTGGCGGGGTAACGCGAATAGACTGGGCGCTTGCTGACAGACCAGACGCTGTTGTGCTGGTTCTGGGCGGTAATGATATGCTGCGCGGTTTGCGGCCTGCGGCGAGCGAGCAGAATTTACGGATAATCCTTAGCCGGCTTGCTGATGAGGGTGTACCGGTTTTATTATGCGGTATGCTGGCGCCTGAAAATCTGGGAGCAGATTATGCAGCAGAATTTAACCCGCTTTACCCCCGGCTTGCAGCCGAGTTCACCACATTTTTTATGCCATTCTTCTTGCAGGATGTTGCCTTGGTGCCAGCTCTTAATCAGCCAGATGGGCTGCATCCCAATAGTTCTGGCATTGATGTTATTATTCAGAATTTGATGCCAGAGCTTCTGGCTCTTCTCGCGTCTGTTGGCGAGAAGAAAGGCTGATAATGATATCTCAGAATATTGTTCGATTATTGGGATATGGCGGCGCCGTCCCGTTTTTAGGTGGCGCGATATTGCTCACATCTGATAGCCAGCTACCAGGCATAGAGACACGCACGGCCCTGCTATATTATGGGGCTGTTATTCTAAGCTTTCTAGGCGGACTTCAGTGGGGCCGGATAGCCTCCAGCACGCATCACTCACGCTCCTCAGATACAGCATTTCTTGTCTGGTCTGTTGTGCCGCCGCTGATAGCATGGGCAGCTCTTCTTGCCGGAGAGGTAGCCGGCGTTATCGTTATGATTGGCTGTTTTTGCAGCGCCTATATTATCGATAGGCGACTATGTGTGGCTGGTGAGTGGCAGGAATGGATGGGGGAGCTTCGCCGAAACCTTACAGTGGCGGCCTGTGTGAGCCTTGCACTACTTCTGGTTTAACCAAAAGCAGGCAAGCCTTTATTTCACAAGGAGGCTGAAGACCCGGCCAAATGGGCCCGCTAGACGGATATCACCTTCATTCACTGCGAATACAATACATTCACCATCAGCATCGGCGACA
Organism: Alphaproteobacteria bacterium UBA4588; assembly: GCA_002387605.1. Taxonomy (GTDB): domain Bacteria; phylum Pseudomonadota; class Alphaproteobacteria; order Puniceispirillales; family Puniceispirillaceae; genus UBA4588. The sequence continues at coordinate 11,097 of DGJU01000072.1, forward strand.
GGTTTATGTACCTCGCCTGCTTCCTGAACAGCAATATCACCCGGCCCAAAGGTACCACTTTCATCTGAAAATCCGCCCGCTAACACCAAAGTGATTTCAGAACCGGTGTGGCTATGTGATGGCACCGCTCTGCTCGGCTGGATACGATAAATGGTTGCACGCATGTCAGACTGGCTGAATTTTACATCATGGCGGGCAATGCCAATCCCAGCACTGCGCCAGCTTTTGGTGCAAGATAAATCAGGAATATAGTCTGATATCGGACGCGGCAGGAAGCTATTTTCTGAATGAGTTACCTTTTGCAGCGGCTCTTCATCTTCAGCAATGGCGCTCATTACTTTATCTAATGCATCTTCTGACAAAGATACCGGCTCACATTCTTCAAGAAGAATACCGCCAAGTTGCATGAGCATCTGCATTGTCTTGGCACTTTCTGGGTTCATTGCCAGATGTGTTTCAATGAGAATCTCAAGAGGCTGCGAGAGTGCGCCAGCTGCATAATCGACCAGCAGCGCGTCAAGCACTTGATTGTTAAGCGAAACCTGATCGTTCATTACGGTGTTATTCCTTCATCTTTATCTATTTGCGCACGCATTCGATTGAGCGCGAGCCTTATCCGAGATTTAACAGTACCAAGCGCAACACCGCTCTCTTCTGCTATCTCTCTGTGACTCTTCTCTTCGTAGTACGCAGAAAAGATCATTTTGGCTTGCTCTTCTGGCAAGTTTTTCAAAGCGTGGCGAATTTTCTTCTCTTGTTGCATGCGCGCGACCTGAATTTCGCCTGTTTCGATGCTTTCAGGCATCACGGCTGGATCGGTCATATCAGGCAAGGGGCGGTTTTCGCGCCGAAGTCTGTCGATGCGTTTATTGCGGGCGATTGTGAAAATCCAAGTACTTGCCGCTGATTGTCGTGGGTCATAGGTTTCAGCGCGCCGCCAGACCATAATCATAGCTTCTTGAGCAATTTCTTCTGCCAGCGACATGTCGGTGCCAAATCGCAGCAAGAATGACTTCACCCGCGGGGCAAAATAGTCAAAAAGTTCTGCAAAAGCGGATTTGTCACGGTCGCGTCCAACGCGAACGAGCAATTCATCCCATGTCGACAATTTCTTAGAATTGTCGTTCATCAAGCTGGTTCCCATCGTTTGATCTACCGTTTCTTGTGGCTTGAAAACAAGCTGAAAGTGATTAGATTCACTGACTACATCGACTTTTAACTCAGAAATTATCATTTCAGAACCGAATAAAGTGTTTTATTTAACTGCTGTATCGTGCGTTAGATCGTTTTTTGCCTCTTAAATGCCACTTTATCGCATTAAACATGCTATGATGCTCTTGCGTGTTTCACTTAGTTTTGCGATTTTAGCACGCAAGAACTACTCATCTTTTCACCCTTCGGCAAAGTCGGACGCATGTTCGCTAGAGAAGAAACTATGAACGCCCAACGTTTTTCCCCCGTCCTAACTTATTTATTTCCTATCTTTTTAGTGCTGTTGGCCTGCTTTTCGTTTGAGGTTCGTGCTGAGCCAAAAAAGCTGGAAGATTTTAAAGACTGGTCTGTCTACAAAAAAGACACTGATGCAGGCCGTGTTTGTTTCATGTCGAGTGTCCCCAAAAAGCTCCGAGGTGATTATAATCGGGCTAATCGCGGTGATACCCGAATATTTATCTCACACGGCCCGGGAAAGTCAGAGCGCGATGTCGTCTCTGTAATTGCCGGTTACCGTTATTTGAACCAGAGCACAGTCACATTTGAGATTGATAAACGAAAGACGCCGCTCTTCACGCTTGAGAATAGAGCCTGGTCTCAGGGACCAGAAGATGACCAGAAGCTCATTGTTGCAATGAAGCGTGGCGCCAAGCTCATCATCACCGGAACATCAAGCCGCAATAATAAGACGGTTGATGAATATTCTCTGAGTGGCTTCACCAAGGCAAAGGCATTTCTGGATCGCGCTTGTCCATGAGCGAGCTAAGCGACGGGCCTGGGGCTGAAACCATCGTTAGTGAAAATGCCCCCACTGAATTGCTACGCCGTTCATTGCTAAGCTTTGAGCCTGACGCCCTTGAAGCTGAAATGATAGCTCTTGGTTTGCCAAAATTCAGAGCGCGCCAGCTTTGGGGCTGGGTTTGGCGCCATGGTGTTACTGATTTTTCAGACATGACTGATTTGGGCAAGCCCTTGCAGGCGCTTTTGTCCGAGCGGTTTCATGTTGATAGGCCAGCAGTTTCGCGCCGGCAGGATTCATCTGACGGAACAATTAAGTGGCTCATAAAGCTTAGTGATGGTCAGGAAGCAGAGACTGTCTATATTCCCGATGATGGCAGAGGCACATTATGCATCTCTAGCCAGATTGGTTGTACCCTTACCTGTTCGTTCTGCCATACCGGCACCCAGCGCCTTGTGCGTAATCTTAGCGTAGATGAAATTTGTGGCCAGATATTGCTGGCAATGGATGAATTGGGAGACTGGCCTGCGACAAGGCCGGGGCGGCGCCTCACGAATATTGTGCTGATGGGGATGGGTGAGCCTCTTTATAATTACGATTATGTTGCGTCTGCGATGCGCATTATCATGAGCAATGAAGGCGTTGGGGTTTCCAAGCGGCGCATTACCTTATCTACATCTGGCATTGTGCCTGAAATTACACGTTGTGGTAATGATCTCGGGGTTAACCTTGCTATTTCATTGCATGCGGTGCGCGATGAGCTTCGGAATACACTTGTGCCAATCAACCGGAAATATAATCTGAAAACGCTGATTGATACGGTGCGTGCTTATCCAGGCCTGTCCAATGCCCGCCGTGTGACATGGGAATATGTCATGATAGATGGAGTGAATGATAGTGAAGCTGATGCGCGCGCTTTGGTGCGTTTGATTAGCGGCATTCCGTCGAAAATCAATCTGATACCCTTTAATCCATGGCCCGGCACAGACTATAAATGCTCAAACGATGAGACCATTGATAAATTTGCGAAAATTGTAATGAAGGCGGGCTATGCCTCGCCTGTTCGCACGCCTCGAGGCCGGGATATTCTAGCGGCCTGCGGTCAATTAAAATCTGATTCTGTGCGGTTGCGGGCCTCCCAGATGGCAGCGGTTCGCGACGCTGAAGTGGTTCACTCCTAGAGCACCAGATATTGGTTTCACGCAGGTTCCTGCAAAAACTGTATTTAAGCAGACCCATTTGCCTTGAAACTGTCAAGATTGATGCTTACATTCAAGTCTACGGAAAGAATAGCGACAGAGCTTTAGACGTGAAGAGCTGTCATAACAATAAAATTTCAGGAGTTTTACCATGCTAGATAATCGCTTCGCGTCACCTGCTGCCGCTCAGAGTGCTGCTGTTGATGCAGGTCTGCGCAGCTATATGCTTGGCGTCTATAACCATATGACAACGGCACTTGGCATAACCGGTTTTGCTGCTTTTGGTATGAAATTAGCTGTGATGGCTAACCCGGCCCTTGGTCAGGTTCTGTTCACAGCGCCGATGATTTATGTCTTGATGTTTGCACCATTTGGCATGGTTATGTGGCTGAGTATGCGTATTAATACAATGTCAGCAACTAAGGCACGGTCCTTGTTCTACATCTATGCAGTGATGATGGGTGTGTCTTTGACCACTGTTTTGTTTGCCTATACAGGGGCTAGTGTTGCCCGCGCCTTCTTCATTACAGCAGGCGCTTTTGCGGCATTGTCTATTTATGGCTACACAACAAAGCGTGACCTGACGGCTCTTGGCGCATTTCTGATTGTCGGCCTTGTCGGGCTTATTCTTGCCTCTGTCGTCAATATGTTTGTTGCTTCATCGCAGTTTGAATTTTTGATTTCTATTGTTGGTGTTCTGTTGTTTGCAGGCCTTACCGCCTACGACACACAGAAAATTAAATCGATGTATTCAGCACGTGATGACAAGACAACAGCGGCGCGTAAATCTATTTTTGGTGCGTTAACGCTTTACCTTGATTTCATCAATATGTTCTTGATGATGCTGCGTCTCTTCGGAAATCGCGAATAGTCTTTTAGACATCATACATAAAACGTTATTTTTGCCCGGACAGCTATCTGTCTGGGCATTTTTTATGCTATCTTTAAGAAGGCGTGTTATGAAACTTGGTTTCATATTCTTTTCATTAGCTTACAGGATGTAGATCATAATGGCTGAAACAGCCTTCTTCCTCTCAGACTATCTCGGCCAGCAAGAATTTGAAGGCCATATTTCAAGCGAGGGATGCCGCGCTATTCTCAGCCTTGCCTCTGCGTCAGTGAAAATTGCTGCATTATCCCGCCAGAACGGTCTGGGGGAGCATTTGGGTGCCGTGCTTGGCGGTGAAAATGCTGACGGCGATGAGCAGAAGGCCCTTGATGTTGCAGCTGATGAGCTTATCGAAGAGGCTCTTCGCACGGCTTCTGTTGCTGCCTATCTCTCAGAAGAGCGCGAAGGCGCTGTCATGCTTTCTGATAAGGGCACACTTCTGGTAGCATGCGATCCGCTTGATGGGTCATCTAACATTGATACTAATTTGACGGTTGGTACAATTTTCTCGCTCCTGCCTTTTGATGGCAGCACGCTACTAATGCCCGGCGATATGCAGATAGCATCCGGATTTTTTGCCTATGGTCCGCAAACCACATTGCTGCTGACTGTTGGGAATGGGGTGGAAGCGTTCTGTCTTGATGGCACGGGCGATTATCGCCGAATGGACTGGCAGGTTGCCATCCCGCGCACCACGTCTGAATTTGCCATTAATGCGTCGAACAGCCGCCACTGGCAGACGGCTGTAAGCGATTATATTTCCGATTTGCTGGCGGGAAAAACAGGTCCACGCGGCAAAAATTTCAATATGCGCTGGGCAGGCTCGCTGGTAGCTGACGCCTTCCGTATTTTCCGTCGTGGTGGTATTTTCTTATATCCGTCTGACCAGCGTGATGGATATGAACAGGGCCGACTAAGGCTAGTTTATGAGGCACATCCTATCGCGTTTCTGGTAGAGCAGGCGGGCGGTGTTGCTTATGATGGACAAATCCGTATTCTTGAGATAACGCCAGATGAGCTGCATCAGCGCGTGCCGCTCATCTTTGGTTCATCCGATGAAGTTGACCTGCTATGCAAGGGCGCGTAAATCAAAAGAGGGCACTGTTCCTGCCCGCTTAAATGCCTGACTGAATTATGATTAAAAGGATGCTGAAATGCTTGTTACTTTACGCCAACTTCTGGACCACGCAGCTGAACAGAGTTACGGCGTGCCAGCCTTCAACATCAATAATATGGAACAGGGGCTTGCCATTCTAAAGGCTGCAGACAAGCATGATGCGCCGGTTATTATTCAGGCAAGCCGCGGCGCGCGCTCCTATGCAGGTGACCTTATTCTTCAGTCCCTTATCAAGGGACTAGATGCAATGTTCCCTCATATTCCTATCTGCATGCATCAGGATCATGGAAATTCAGCGGCGACCTGCATGACAGCTATCCAATATGGATTTACCTCGGTGATGATGGATGGCTCTTTAGAAGCCGATGGCAAGACACCTGCTTCATATGATTATAACGCATCTATTACCCGTGATGTGACCGTCATGGCGCATCATGGCGGTGTATCGGTTGAGGGCGAGCTCGGCGTACTTGGCAGCCTTGAGACAGGAATGGGTGACAAAGAAGATGGTCACGGCGCTGAAGGAAAGCTATCCGAAGATCAGCTGTTAACAGACCCGCTACAGGCGGTTGAGTTTGTCAAAGATACAAAGGTAGATGCGCTTGCTATTGCGATGGGTACAAGTCATGGCGCTTATAAATTTTCGCGGAAACCTGATGGTGATATTTTGGCTATGCATGTCATCGAAGAAATTCACCGGCGTCTTCCAAACACCCATCTTGTGATGCATGGCTCATCATCTGTGCCACAGGCGTTACAGGAAATCTTTAATGAGTTTGGTGGCGAAATGCCTCAGACCTATGGTGTTCCTATCGAAGAGATCGAACGCGGTATCAAAAATGGTGTACGCAAAGTAAATATTGATACTGATTGCCGGCTTGCAATGGCAGGGGCTATCCGCAAAGTTGCGTCTGAAAATAAGGGTGAGTTTGATGTGCGCAAATTCATGAAGCCTGCACAAGAAGCTATGGAAGCTGTCTGTGCCGATCGGTTCCAGCGTTTTGGGACAGCAGGAAACGCCCATAAAATCGCGCCTATTTCTCTGAGTGATATGGCGGCCCGTTATGCATCTGGCAGTCTTGACCCTGTTATCAGCTAGGCTGTTATCTTAAATTTTTTCCTCGGCATCCAAAGTTGCCCGCAAGCCAGACCGGTAGTCGGGGTAGCGTAAATCTATGCCCAGTTCTAGCTCTCTTACAACTGAGCGTACCCGCCTGCGAGAGATATAAAATGTACGTGCCATCGGGGTTAAATCAGCCTCTTCAAACGGCACGGGAACAGGCGGCGTCACGCCAATAAGCTCTGCTGCATAACAGATAACATCAGCCTGAGCGGCAGGTTCATTATCGCATAAATTAATAATCCGGCGGCGGCGCGGTTTTTCCATTGCCGCTATGATAATGCGGCTAATGTCATCTTGATGAATACGGTTAAAGAAATGACCGGGCTTATCAATGATACGACTGCGACCGTCGCGTAAGGCGGCAAAAGGGCTGCGGTTCGGGCCATAAATACCGGCAACCCGGAAAATTTCAGCACCCGTTACCTCATCCCATTCCTGTTCTGCCTTCCAGCGTGCGATACCGCGCGCTGTTGCAGGTTTTGGCACCGTTGTCTCATCAACCCAACGATTAGGTTGGCTAGGGTAAACGGATGTTGCAGAAATATATCCTATCCAACCGGAAAACTGTTTAAGAATATTCCTGTATTGTTTGAGGACGGGGTCATTACATTTAATCGGGGCAATAGTTGAGATGATGATTTGAGAATCTAACAAATGAGCCTCAATCTCATTTGTAAAACTATCCACATCGAAAGGCAGAATCTTCCAGGTGCAATTCCCGGGAGGTGAAATCTTCTTAGGGTTTCTGCTAGTTCCTACGATGTCCCATCCAATTAAGTTTAGTTGGTGAGCAAGATGGAGGCCAACATAACCCAAGCCAAAGATAAATGCTGTTTTTTTTCTCACAAAACTTTACACGGCTACTTTCGAATGGTTCCAATAACCCATTAGTTTTAAGGACCCAAATATGACAAAGCCAAAGGAAAATGTGCTTAGGACTGTGTTTGTAAAAAACGGAATCCCTGCGTAATAGCAAATAATTAATCCTTCAAGAGACTTCGGATACAAACCACCTGAAAGCCAGACACCGAAATTTGTTATGGCGAAAAACAGTCCGCTGGAGACCATAGCGAGACTAGCAAAACGTTTCATGCCTAGACTCACCTTTTTAAACACAGAGGTAAGCAGATAAACAACAAGAACAGAAAAATACACCCATATCATACTTGAGTGCATGCCTATCAAGATATCGGATAGCAACATGGCTCCTAAAGGAACTGACAATGATACAATACGATCTTTAAAAAGGTAGGGAGAAAAAATAGCAACAGCAATTACAGGGGTAAAGTTAGGCGGGTGAGGAATAACCCTACTTAGTACAAGTAAAGTTAAAATTGAGAAAAACCCTAAAATAAAATTTTTCTTATCAAACATTTTCACTCCATTTTGTTCTTGCTTATTTTAGATGCTAAAGTGTTAACATAAAATGATACGAGTAGTTATACAGTGTTTTATCTGAGTTGCTAAGGCAAGTTAAAATCACGCTTCAATGTTATGTAAGCGTTTCGCCCAGCAGTGTTATAACCTCTGGTAACTTCATATGTGGCATCAAACAGATTATTAAAACTAAACTCTAAGTGAGTCATGTCATTCAGAGTGTAATTGATAAATGAGTCAAATTTAACATAGCTAGACATTGCACCACCTACACCTAGACGTTTTCCAGAAAATGTAGACTTACCGCTAAATTCAAACTTACCAGTTGATTTTGATATTCTAGCAGAGCCAAAATATTTGGCTCTCTTTTGAAGCAATATAGGTTTTGAGGCACTGTTGACTTTCTTAGGCTCCTGGAAAGTTGCACTAATAGTGTACAGGTAATCGTTGAATTTACCTTCAATATTTAATTCAAGCCCCTGATTTTTCTGTTGCCCAGTATTAATATTATAGAACAGCGAACTGTCATATTCGATAGCGTTTGATGTTTTAGTTGAGAACACGGTAGCTCTAGCTAAGATATCTAAGTCTGAGTAAGTAACGGATGCTTCCTTTGTTGTGTGTTCTTCAGCTCTAAGATTTGAGTTTTGACTGTAGCTGTAGGCATCAGGAGCTCTGAAACCTGTAGAATGTGTTAGTGCTATTCTCCATTCATTAGACAGTTGATACCCGTAACCCAATAGGTCAGAAGTTTCTGAAGATGTTTTTGTAACGCCATCATTATAATAATAATCGATTTTATCGTATCTCACATTGCTTTGTATCGAATGCTTGCCCGAATTAATGCTGTATCCGATGAAAGGAGAAATATTGTTTCTATTTGAGGTTGTAGCATCGCGATCATAAGCACTGTAAGCACCCTCAATTCCGGTAGTTATTTCATGAGTTGCCTCTGTAAAAGATAAGGTCGAAGAATTAATCAAACTATATGAGTTTTGTTCTCCCTCTGTTACATCATAATAGTAGCTTGCTGCAGAATTAGCACCCATTCCATCAATGAAGTCTTTGTACGTCAGCCTCGAAAAATTGTAATTTGCTGAGAGGTCTAACCAATTTTGTTTTCTAATTTTATATTTAAAATTATGGCTTTCTGTGTTGGTGTGTAATTCATGCAATCCCGTAGGTGACACATAAGCATTATCTTGTTCTAAGCGACTCTCAGAAATGCGACTTGTCCAAGTTATGTTGGCTCCATTATTTAAGAATTTATTAACGGTAAGTGCAACGTTTTCACGAACATAACCATCTTTATCAGAGTTTGTTGTATTGCCACTTAAAGAGTCGTATCCGTCAGTATTGATGTCGGATGCAAAAATAGAAATATCAACATCTCCCAAATTCTTTGAGACCCCAACATTCAGCTCGGTAGTATTGAAGCTTCCATGTTTAACTGAGGCATAACCAGTATCTTTTAGGGCTGATGTCTTTGTGATTATATTTATTACGCCTCCAATAGCATTTTCTCCATAAAGTGCAGATGCATTGCCTTTGAGAAGCTCGATTTTCTTAATTTGACTTAAGGGAATATCAACGGCTTTGGGGTATCCGGAGTGGTCAACCTGCGATTTGATGCCATCAATTAATATGACAACGTTTGTACTTGCTTGTCCTCTCATGAATATAAAGGGTGATGAACCTGGTCCCCCACTATATGTAACTTCTATACCAGATTTTTGTGATATAAGTTCACCGAAATTTGTTGCCGATGAAGTCTCTATTTCACTCTCACTTATTACATCAGCGCTAAGCAAAACGTTTTCCAACGGTGTCCTATTGAATGTTGTGATAGAGGCAGCCTTATTAATGACCAGATAATCGATTGTTCCATCTATCTGAATTTTATCTTCAGCTATTACAGAACTTGAAATTATGGAAGTCAAAAAAGGGATAGCTATTATTAGCTTTGAAACGTTCATTCTAAAAACCACTCAGTGTTGCCAATGCGAAAGGCACATTGGCGGTGAAAACTATTCACCTAAGCGGAATTTTCGCTGTAATTTCCATACCTCGTGGAAAGAACATGGTGAGTTATCGGCAGGTCTCCTGACTTATGGATCTTAGCACTGACAGGCCTTCCCATCGTAAAGACAGTGGCAATGTATCTCAGCACTCACCAATTACAGTTGCGAGGACAGTCACAGAATTTCTTCAATAAGATTACTGTGTTCCCTATTAATCGCCGAAGCGAACCGATAATTAATAAATGGGCTTTTATATAAGAAATCACGTTTACAAACCGACGACATTTATTTATCTGGCGACATTTAATAGTTTTAGTTGGAAAATTTAAAATTCAGGCCGTTTTTTAGGAACAGATATTTTGAACGAGCGAGACAAAAGCATAGGGTCAAGACGTTTGGTACCCCAATTAATCCGCCAATCAAGGTGCGGGCCCGTTGAACGACCAGTTGAGCCAACCGTGCCAATCACCTGTCCTCTGCTAACAGTATCGCCTTCAGTTACAGTCATTGTTTTCAGGTGTGAGTAAGTAGAGTTCAGATAATATCCATGGTCTATGATAATTGTTCCACCGGTAAAATAGAGATCAGACGCCATTGATATAACACCATCAGCGCTCGCAGTCACAGGCGTGCCCTCAGCTGCCGCGATATCAATGCCGTAATGAGGTTGCCGTGGTTTGCCATTTAAAATTCTCTGACTACCATAGATGCCAGTAATGCGGCCAGGTGACGGCCAGTCAAAGCCGTTATGCACCGCATCATTTAACAGGCTAAACATCGCACGGGCTTTTATCACATCAGCACGATCTTTTTTAATCTGTGCAATCGTCTCATCGGGCGGTGTTACAAATTTTTTATTCAGCCCATCGATCCGCTGAACATCATAGTCGCGTATCGACGGCGTGATGACATAGTCGCTTGTTTGTCCTGAAGCGTCCGTTAGCGTCAGAATAACCGGCGCTGTATCATCACGGTGAAATCCGATCACCAGAAAACCGCGCGGCGTAACAGGTAGGAGACTTCCATCACGGCTAGCTGAAAAACCGTCTGCCAGCTGAAAGACCACTAAACCTCCTTGCGTTGCCTCGCCCCGAACAAGGCTCAGCGGGGGCTCGGCTGCCACGGCACGCGCCGATAATAGCAGGGCAAAAACAAGCGCCAGACATATCTTTACAGACGACATAAGAGGGGGTTCTTTTCGACAGAAAGAAAAAGGGTGTAAAAGCGGTTATCCATTGCTTGACAATCTGCCCATCGCTCCGTTTAACAAGAGATAT
>DGJU01000072.1:22096-24809 GCA_002387605.1 Alphaproteobacteria bacterium UBA4588
GGCGCCGCAGGCCTAACAGCCGCTATCTATGCAGCGCGCGCAAATATGAAGCCGGTTGTTTATGCTGGCTTGCAACCGGGAGGCCAGTTAACCATCACAACAGATGTTGAAAATTATCCCGGCTTTGCTGATGTCGTTCAAGGCCCATGGCTAATGGAGCAAATGCAGGCTCAGGCAGAAAATGTCGGCGCTCGGGTGATGTATGACATCATTACCAACATTGATGCCTCATCGCGGCCCTACACATTAACCTGTGATTCAGGCGCTGTTATCACAGCTGATTCTATTGTTTTGGCAACTGGCGCGCAGGCCCGCTGGCTAGGATTAGAGGCCGAGAAGACCTTTAATGGCCGCGGCGTATCTGCTTGTGCAACCTGTGACGGCTTTTTCTATCGTGATAAGGATGTAGCAGTTGTTGGCGGCGGGAATACAGCTGTTGAGGAAGCGCTCTATCTTGCCAATATCTGTAAGTCAGTTACCCTTATCCATCGCCGCGATTCTTTGCGGGCCGAGCAGATTATGCAAGACAGGCTACTCTCTCATCCTAAAATTACAATGAAGTGGAACCGGACGGTTGCCGATATCCTTGGTGATGAGAGCGGTGTCACAGGTGTCAGACTATCAGCAACAGATGGCGGCCAAGATGAAGATATTGCAGCGCATGGCCTGTTTGTTGCCATCGGGCATGACCCCGCAACATCCGCGTTTAGCTCTGCTGTAAGCCTTGATGATGAAGGTTATATCATTGTAGAGACTGGCACGACCCGGACATCTGTTGATGGTATTTTTGCTGCAGGTGATTGCGTTGATAAAATTTACCGGCAGGCTGTAACAGCCGCAGGTATGGGCTGTATGGCAGCTCTTGATGCAGAACGTTGGATTTCAAGTCAGGAGAACTAGCATAAGCAACGAACAGGTTGTGATAAGCTAGCTATTCTGCGGCGGCTGTAGTGAGCGTCTTTGGGCGTTCATCAATCATTAGATTGATGATGAACGCAAAAACGCCAGAGCCAATGATAATCCACCACATCAAATCATATGATCCGAGGTTGTCGTAAATCCATCCGCCTAGCCATGCCCCCAGAAAAGAGCCAATCTGGTGCGAAAAGAAGGTAACGCCATAAAGCATTGATAAAAAAGCAGGGCCAAAAAATACCACGATAAGACCGCTGGTCAATGGAATGGTGCCAAGCCATAATAGTCCCATCGCCGCGCCGAATAATAGAGCTGTCATAGGCGAGGGCGGTAGTATCAGAAAGCCTATGATTATCACTGAGCGCATTAAATATAGCCATGCCAGAAGCTTTGCCTTGGAAACAAAACTACCTAGCCAGCCAGCAAGAAGTGAGCCGATAATATTAAATAAGCCAACCAGCCCAAGCGCCCAACTGGCGATTTCGGGGCCAATTCCGGCATCCTGCAAGTAGGTCGGAAGATGGGTTGCAATAAAGACCACCTGAATGCCACAGACAAAAAATCCGACTGTGAGTAACAGGTAATCGGTGCTGGAGAGAGCTGTTTTCAGCATGCCGTTCATGGTTATGTTAGCAATATCGGCTGTCCGAACCTCACGTACCTTCTCGTCGCGCGCCATTAGAAGGCATGATGCCAGCATCGAGGCAGATAGCCCGGACAGAAGCAACAAAGATACCTGCCAGCCATATCCATCAATAAAAATCTGCGTAACCGGCAAGACAGCAAACTGCCCGAATGAGCCGATACTTGTAACCATGCCAAGCGCAAGAGAGCGCTTTTCAGGTGCAACCGCCCGCGCAACAGCTCCCAGCGCAATTGATACTCCTGCACTGCCAAGGCCGATGCCGATCATCAACTGCCCCATCATCAGGCCGCTCGGGCTTACAAAGCTTGCCATCACGACCAGACCACCAGCATAGAAAAGAGTGCCAATCGCGGCCACGCGCCCGGCGCCAAATTTATCGGCAAGAGCGCCAGCAAAAGGTGATGCTATGCCCCATAATAGATTTTGAAGGGCGAGTGCGAGTGAAAAGACTTCCCGGCCTGTCCCAAGAGCTTCGGTCACTGGAAGCAGAAATAATCCAAAAGATTGACGGATGCCCAGAGTGACCATGACCAGAAAGGCAGCTGCCATCAAAAGAAGCGTCCACGGTCGCCGGGAATCAGAACTCGTCATATCCTTACACACTCACTGCTAGGGAAAAAATAAAGTGACCCTAGCATTGTATAAGCTAATAAGTCTTGCCTTGAATTTATTCAGAACTGAGGAGCCTGATTTCAGTTGCTTGAGGCCCCTTGCCTTCGTCAGTTATGTTGAGAAGTAGTTCTTGTCCTTGAATAAGGTTATGGATGCCACAACTGCGAAGGGTGCGCAGATGGACAAAAACATCCTGCTGGTCTTGGCCTACTTCGATAAAGCCATATCCTTTAAATGTATTGAAGAATTTGACTATTCCTTGAACCTCATCCTGACCGGGGGCGGTGTTTTTGGGAACAGAGTCTGCTTGTGCGCGCTGGATAGACAGAATTTCACGAATGACCGAGCCGCGCTCATTTTCCGTAATGACAACAGCTAACCTATCGCCGGGAAATACTGAAACGAGACCAAATCTGTCTAATGCTGAATGATGAAGAAAAATTTCATCTTCGCCAATATGAACAAAGCCATAGCCTTTACGTTCATTATACCAGACCACCAAACCATCTTGTTTATTCACGTCATCCATCTGGAAACCAT
>DGJU01000022.1:0-121 GCA_002387605.1 Alphaproteobacteria bacterium UBA4588
CCTGCACGGACAGGCTGAAACGAGCGGCAAGAGCGCGCGTCTCTGTTTTTGTCATACCACCAAGAGGAAACCGCAGATAATCGAGCTGTTCAGGTGTAGTCGCAAACAGAAAATAGGACTG
>DGJU01000022.1:260-1152 GCA_002387605.1 Alphaproteobacteria bacterium UBA4588
GTATGACCGGCAAGATAGCTATCAGCAAAATCATCCATTACCTGCTGCCGAAACAGGCTTTCATAATCTAGTACGTAATGAGGAATACCAAGGCTAGCGGCGACGGTGCGGGCATCATGAATATCAGCGCCAGCACAGCAGGCACCTTTGGATTGCACAGCCGCACCATGGTCATAGAGCTGCAAGGTAATACCAATCACCTCATAGCCCTGCTCTACCAGCAGAGCTGCTGTCACAGAGCTGTCCACGCCGCCCGACATCGCCACCACCACACGGGTGTCAGCAGGTGCCTTGGCAATATGCAGCGTGTTATCCATTACCTATTGTCCTCTACCCTAGAAATAGCATCTAGCCTCTAGAATTCTTCTGGTACTTTTGCTGTCAGGCCATCAAGCTCATCACTCATTTTAATCTGGCAGCCAAGACGCGATGTTTCTGTCACATTGAAAGCAAGGTCAAGCATATCCATCTCATCTTCGCTTGGCGGGCCAACCCGCGCATAATCATCAGCGCCAAATACAACATGACAGGTAGCACAGGACAAGCTCCCCCCGCAGGTTCCTTCAATACCCATATTGGCATCGCGGCCTGCTTCCATAATTGATGTCCCGTTCGCAACATCAAAATCATGCGCACTACCATCTGACTTTATAAATGTAACTTTTGGCATTTAACTAACCTCTTATGATGAGCAATATAGGCGTCCCACAACGTTTGACTATTTTATAAAACCGCCAAGCCGCCTTGTTTAAGACAACCGCTTGTACAACCCTATGATAGCTTTCGCAAGGGTTGCTAAATCTTCTTCACGGGTTTGCCAGCCAGATGAAATACGCAGCGTATAGGGGGCAAGGTCGCCTCGTCCCATCGCGGTAATTACATGGCTTGCACT
>DGJU01000022.1:1342-14225 GCA_002387605.1 Alphaproteobacteria bacterium UBA4588
GCCCTTATTGTCTGCTCGAATGCGGCATGCCATTTGGCAAGGTTACGGCTTATTTCATCTGCCTCTATTTCGCTAGCAGCAGCATCTGCTGCTGCACCAAATCCAATAATGCCAATGACATTTTCAGTCCCAGAGCGCATGCCTTTTTCCTGACCCCCGCCGCGTATTATCGCAGGCAAACGCCGTCCAGCCTTACACCAGAGTGCGCCAACACCTGCCGGACCGCCAATTTTGTGAGCAGAGATAGTCGCAAAATCAAGGGCAAACTCAGCAAGGCTGACACGGTATTTCCCTGCAAGCTGTACCATATCAGAGTGAACAGCAACCCCGTGCTGATGGCACAGCGCAGTAATCGCCTGAAGCGGCTGGCGCACTCCTGTCTCATTATTGGCAGCCATAACAGACACAAGAACGCTCTTTTTATCTTCGGCAGATAAATCAGATAGCATCTTCCCAAGCATATCGAGCTTGATAACGCCCCTCTCATCGACATCAACAAGCAAGGCATCACGGCGTGCATCTAACACAGCATCATGTTCAATGCGGCTTGCAATGACAGTGTTGAAACCAGACAACACTAGATTATTGGCTTCTGTGCCGCCGCTTGTGAAGGTTAACTCATCGCTACGCCCACCAATAAGATGAGCGATTTTCTGACGGGCTGTCTCCACCTGCAGGCGGGCCTCCCGGCCGAATTTATGAACAGATGATGGATTAGATGGCACACCAAGAGCTGCTGTCATAGCCTCTATTGCTGCAGGGCGTAGCGGCGCTGTCGCATTATAATCAAGATAGATAGGCATCGCAGTTGCAAACATTTATTCGGTATCCGGCTGAACAGAGGCGCCCGGCAGCTTCATTCCGGCATACCGCCTGTAATAAAATCTTATTTACCAAGCCCTGCTTCTAGCGGGCGTGCAGATGATTGGGAGGCGGCAGTCTTGCTTTGGTGAGTCCCGTCGTCAGCCGTCATGTCCTTACCTGCTGCGTCCTGCATTTGTTTTAAGTCCCGGCGCAATTTTTCAACTTCCGAGAAGAGCGCCTTCAGAATACGTGCCTGACTATCTTCAAACGGAAGGTCTGTAACACCATACGCATCAAAACTATCATCACTACGTTTCTGGTTTAGTTGCTTTGCAGGCACTCCAACAACAGTCTGACCAGCGCTTACATCGCGGATAACA
The DNA here is from genome assembly GCA_002387605.1 of Alphaproteobacteria bacterium UBA4588. GTDB lineage: Bacteria > Pseudomonadota > Alphaproteobacteria > Puniceispirillales > Puniceispirillaceae > UBA4588. Next base: position 2,527 of record DGJU01000022.1, read on the forward strand.
ACTGAATTGCCGCCGACACGTGCGCCAACGCCAACGGTAATGGGGCCAAGTATCTGTGCCCCAGCGCCAACAATGACATTATCTTCTAGTGTTGGGTGGCGTTTAACACAGCGCTGTGACTGCGCATCGACAGCAGGCATAACACCGCCAAGAGTGACGCCGTGATATAAGGTAACATTCTTTCCAACGATAGATGTCTCACCAATCACAACGCCCATGCCATGGTCAGCAAAAAAACCGCCTTCGATCTGAGCGCCGGGATGAATTTCAATTCCTGTCATCCAGCGCGCAATCTGCATCATAAACCGCGGCAGGAGCCGCAAGCCGGCCCGCCAGAGGGGATGCGCCATCCGATAGGCAAACATAACATGGAAACTTGGATAAAGCAGGATGCATGATAACAGGCCTGAGGCTGCCGGATCACGCTGCCGGATTGCGGCAATATCTTGTGCAAGTTTTGTCAACATTATCGAACTTCCTCGCTCATAAGCCAGATAGCATTCTCGAATATCACCCATCATATGATAACGTGCTTGGAAACGCCACCTGATTACGATATAAGCCTTTACCAGTTTTACACAAGGGAGCCATTATTTTTTATGCCTGAAGTCATCATAAATGGTCCTGAAGGTCGGCTCGAATGCCGGTACATGCCGGGACCCGACCAAAACGCCCCAACAGCTCTTATTCTTCATCCAGAACCGGATAAGAATGGTACGATGAATAATCGTGTTACCTTCTCAACCTATAAGCTTTTCCAATCACGCGGATTTTCCGTGATGCGCTTTAATTTTAGAGGCGTTGGACGCTCTCAAGGCGTGTTTGATAATGGTGAGGGTGAGTTATCAGATGCGGCAACGGCAATGGATTGGTTGCAATCTCAGCACCCTGGCTCGAATATATGCTGGATTGCCGGATTTTCCTTCGGGTCATGGATTGGCATGCAATTATTAATGCGGCGGCCTGAAATTACCGGATTTATCTCGTTATCACCGCCTGCATCAACTCATGATTTTACCTTTCTTGCGCCCTGCCCTGCTTCTGGCCTTATTGTTCATGGATCAAAAAATGAACAGGTGCCGCATCCAAAGGTAGATGCACTGGTTGAGAAAATTTCAAAGCAAAAAGGCGTTGCGATTGATATTAACCTGATTGATGGCGCAAATCATTTCTTCAGCACTCATCTTGATGAAGCAATGAGCTCTGTGTCTGATTATCTTGATAGAACCGAAAATGGCGCGGTTATGCCAACTGCAGACTGATAGTATCAGACGTTAATCCGAATAAGGTATGGCAGATTATGAGCTATTCTTCTGAGTTTATTACTGAGATCGTTACCCGTGGCTATATGCATCAGGCAACCAATCTAGAGGGGCTTGATGAGCGGGCCGCACAGCAACCGATCTCTGCTTATATCGGATTTGATTGCACAGCCGACAGCCTGCATGTTGGCTCACTGGTTCAGATTATGATGCTTCGGCTACTCCAACGCAATGGCCATAAACCGATTGTGCTTATGGGTGGCGGCACGACCAAAGTCGGCGACCCGTCCGGTAAGGATGAAGCCCGTCCCCTGCTATCTGATCAGGATATCGAAAGCAATAAAAACGGTATTCGCAAAATCTTTGAAAAATACCTGTCTTTCGGGGACGGCCCCACTGATGCAGTAATGGTGGATAATGCTGATTGGCTGGATGAGCTTGGCTATATTCGGTTTCTGCGGGATTATGGCGCGCATTTTTCGATTAACCGAATGATGGGTATGGACTCAGTCAAGCTCCGGCTTGAACGCGAGCAAAACCTATCTTTCCTTGAATTTAATTATGCCATTCTTCAAGCATATGATTTCCTTGAGTTGCGCCGTCGTTATGGCTGTGCACTGCAGATGGGCGGCTCTGACCAATGGGGCAATATTGTCACCGGCATTGATTTAACACGCCGTGTTGACGCTCAGGAAATTTTTGGCCTGACCTCACCTCTGATTACAACAGCCTCTGGTGCTAAGATGGGGAAAACGGCGTCTGGTGCAATCTGGCTGAATGAAGAGCGCTTACCTGCTTTTGATTTCTGGCAGTTTTGGCGCAATACAGAAGATGCCGATGTAGGTCGGTTCTTAAAACTATTTACAGAATTGCCGCTGGATGAAATTGAGCGTCTTAGTGCGCTTGAAGGCGCTGATATTAATCAAGCCAAAATTATCCTGGCAAATGAAGCAACAGGCCTGTGTCATGGCGCCGAGGCTAGCGCTCAAGCAGAACAGACCGCAGCCCAGACCTTTGCTGAGGGTAAGATGGCAGATGGCCTGCCAACCCTGACGGTGGAGGCAGATAAAATTGGCAGTCTGCTGCTGATTGATGCCTTTATCGAAATTGGCCTTGCGCAATCCAAAGGAGAGGTTCGCAGGCTGATACGAGGCGGCGGTGCGCGGTTGAATAATGATGCGATTACCGATGAGAATAGGCTGTTATCCGCCGATGATTTTGATGATGATGGCAGGGCACAAATTTCTGCTGGCAAGAAACGTCGCGCCCTACTCCAGCGTGCCTAGTTCTGCTCTGTTCCCAGAATGCGTCCGGATTCGGCGCCAAGCCAGTCAGGGCTAAATAAATCACGTAACAGCCCTGGGGCTAGACTAGACGCATTCACCGTTACATCAGGGTCATCACTATTACCGCGTACACTGAACTGAGTGGTAAATAGGCCTGTTTTATCTATTCCTGTTAACACTTCGCCAACAAGCGGTACAAGGCCGAGCAATTTATTCACCTGATTAACAGGAACCAGATTGCCACTCACATCTACCGTACCGGCTTTTCTGTCAAACTCTCCTATCATCGAGACGCCAACAGCATTTCCTGTTGCTTTTACCTCCTCCAATCTATGGCGCGAGCCACGGGTTGAAATGGTAGCTTCACCTTTGATGAATTTTGTCCCACTACCCTCAACAAGAGAATATAGCCCGGCAAGCGATAGAACTGAAAAAGCGCGAATGGCTCTTGGCGCTTCAATAACAGAAAAATCACTCATCTCAATTTTCGTGTCATAATCGTTAAATTTTCCGTCACGGAACTGCGTAACAAGCCGAAGGCTTCCGTCAGTTATGGAGTCAGTGATATTAAGTCCCTTTAGCACCCGCCCGCCATTTTGGGATGTGATGACAAGCTCGCTTAACCGCGGTGCAACAGGCTGGAAGGAAAGCTCAGCTTCGCCGCCACCAATAAGACCAACCCCTTCAAGAAACTCTCCTGACGGCCCGAAGCGTGCCTCTATTGTGCCTTCGCTCAGAAGGGGTTTTTGACCGAAGAGAAGGCTACCAAGCAAGGTTGCTTGGCCATCTCCATCAGTCTGCGTGCTTCCCTTCAGATTGCCGGTAAGGGTAATGCGCGGACCCACAACAATCCGTGATGCTGTAATATCAAAATCAAGCGCCAATCCTTTGGATGCGCCTTCGTTTCTGCGTAACGGGACAAGATTAAGAAGACGGCCTTCTGCGGTGAGCTTCATAGCCGTCTTGCCAGTCTTTTCAAGCAGAACTGTTGTGAGCTCGTTACCGGGCAAGGTGACATCCTCAAAATAGCCAAGTGAAAGCTGTCCATCTGGCTGAAAGCCAATCCGCCCTTTTCCTGAGAGGCTCCCTGCTGTTACATCAATCGCTTCAATACCGAGCAACTTGCCATCCTTGAATGTTAAGATGCCTGATGCTTGGCCTGTCTCGCCGGGTAGTTTTGCCCAGCTCAGCGCATCGATATTAATGCCAGCTTGCGTGATATCGGTGCGTGCCGATAAAGAATAGTCAGATTTCCCAGCCTGTCCCGTCAGGGAAAATCGTCCGCCAATACTGCCTTCTAATGGCATGCCAGAGAGATCAGATATTTTTGTCGCAAAGTCAGTATTCGCTGGAATTTTAGCATTAAGCTCAAACGCCCCCTTTGCTTTGCGCTCATAGGAGAAGTCAGAATAAATATTAGAAAAGACTCCGGAGCCTGAAATAATAAGAGCCTCTTTATCAAACGAGAGAACAAGCGCGCCCTGTTCTAATGTCTGTGCTAGCGGCAAATCATCAATAACGGCATCACTAATCGTTGCATCCGCAGTGACATCAGAGAGAGCAAGCCTCCCCCCAGCTGGCAGTCGGCCTTTAGCAGAATATGTTGCTTCGATAGTGCCTGTTGAAGACTGCGCCGTCAGACCTGTACCTTTCAGCTTGTTAATACGCGGATGGTCCAGAATTTCCATAACAGGGGTAAGCGCACCAGACATCGTAAGCGAAATATCAATATCCCGAGGGAGCTTTTCAGGGTTATAGAGCGGGCCATATCTTACATTTGCCTTAGTCAGATTAAGGGATGGCATCTCACCATTATCGGTATTCACACTAAGCACATTATCAGCAAATGTTAGCGTTGCATCAATCTGCTGAACAGGACGCATCGTCTCATAAAGCTGGAAACTTGAATTTTCGAGTTCAACCGTGCCGGTAACTTGTGTAACCACAGAAGACGGGTCTTCTGAGCCATCTAAGGTCATATCAACTGATGCGTTTGAGATTATACCATCAGATATATGAGAGCGTATCCATGGGAAGGCCTTTGGCGCCCAACTGCGGGGCCAGAGAACATGAAAGAAATTAACAGGAATATCATTCGCCGTGATGGACATCTCAGCCGTCATGTCCCGTACGCTTAATAGCTCGCCTAAATGGGCATTTACTGTTGCACCCAGTATGCCGTTCTCGCCAAAATCAATTGATGCGTGAGATATCTGCAACTGACCCGGCTCATATCGCAGTCTCACAGCGGCTTCAGGAATACGAACAGGCGTATCAAATTGGTCAAGTGACAGGAATCCATTTTGCATCTTTGTATCAATCATAGCGCGTGCCACCTGCCCAGATTGCTGTAATTCGATGTCAACAGCACCCTGCAAGGTTCCGACTATCCGCTGATATTGGGGTAATTGGGCATCAAGACGAACACTGGAAAAATCACCCTGAAGCTGGGCTGATGACAGTAAAAGGGCGGATTTGCTCGTATCAAACTGGCCTTTAAGGGCCAGTGTAGCGGTTCTAAATCGCCCGCCTGAGATTGTCTGCTGAAGCTGTGCTTTTTTATCTGACGCCCACTCATCCGGCCAGAATGTCATGAGCTCGCTCACCAGAACTTCTTCTGCCAGAACAGTCATATTCATGCGCGGTAAGGCGGCATGCACACCAAGCACCTGACCTGACAGGGACAGGCGATGCTGCTCATTAAGCAGGATTGATGTCTGCTTAACAGTAAACAGATTATCGTCACGGCTATAGGCAAAATCAGCATCAAAATCTGAATAACGAACATCTCTTATTTGTCCAAAGGGCAGCGTAACATCACCGCGAGAAGAGCCAATCGTACCAGATAAAAGGTGAATTTTCTCATTATCGATTGTGCCATCGAGGGTCGCTGATATTCGACCATCAACAACAAGCTGTTCAGGACTCTCAGCCAATATACCAGACGGCAGCGCACCAGAATTTATCACAAGAGCAATGAGTGGCTCTAGAGTGACGTCTGTGAGCCGCGCTGAGAATGTCGTCAGGCCTGATAGCAGGTGAGATGTAGCATTAATGGCAATTTGGCCAGTATTTTCAGTTTGTGTCTGTGCAACAGATTTTGGCTGGTCAAACTGTAGCGTCATAGACAGCCCGTCTTCAGACCCTTTTTTTCCTGATATCGCGGCAGAAACTTCAATATTATTGAAGAGTGCTGTGGGCACTACTGTATCGCCCTGCAAGAAAATATTTGCTGACTTTGCCCGCACGGATAAGTGGCGCAATCCATCTGGCCAATAGGGCAATGGCGATATTGCCTGCCTCTTGGACGCCTGCTCCTCAGACGCCTGCCTCTCAGCCATTTGGCGATCTGGCATTAGGCGGTCTGGCATCAACGTGGCCAACAGCGCCGGAAAAACCATAAACGCCGATACGCGCTCTTTTAAATGTGCATTCAGCCATGCCTGATCTTGTGAAAACTTCCAGCCATCATCAGCTCTTACCAACGTAAGTGAGCGGGCTTCAACAGATACTTTATCAGGCATTCCTGAGACCAGCATACTAGGGCCAAAAGCAAGCCTTACTTCTGGTATATCTAGCTGATGATTATTCGATGAGATATGCAGATCATTCCCGCTTATCTCAAACGGGCTCATCGCGTCATGAATACGAAAAGAAAGGCTACCTACTTCAACAGAAAACCCTTTTTCAGGGTCCGAAAGCTGCGTTTCAAGCCAGTCAGTTACATGTGATGTCTGCGTTGCGTAATAGATAAACCCTGCTATGGATGCCAGCAGGATAGCGAGCAAAATGGACAGACTAACCAGAGATGCAACAACAACACGCCCGAAAAAAGAGGCTGTATGAGAAGTGCTGGTTTGTGTCACAGGTATCAGTCCTTTAATGGCCGTTTGGCGTTCCGCTCTTTTGGCAGGAGTTTACCGCATAAGCAATAAAATGTCTCGCATTCTAGGTACCATGGATACCTCATCTGTAAATGGGGCTGTCATCATTTGTTTTGTCGACTTGTTTTTGCTATCGTACTTGCTAAGTAAGGGATGTGAAGATTTAGGGTAATATTCCTCATATTTTTACCAACCGTCTCCCCCGTGAGGCTATCTCAGCCCCGCACCATATGGCTTACAGCCTTTTCTTTCCCGTCTAAAAGGAGCCTTTTTTATGCTTGAAACCGGACAACAAGCCCCTGATTTCTCTCTTGATACCGATACAAGCCCTTTTAGCCTTGCTGAGCATCACGGCAAAAATGTGGTTGTGTTTTTCTTTCCCAAAGCTGACACATCTGGCTGCACCAAAGAAGCGATTGCTTTTTCAAGCCTGCATGCCGAGTTTGAAGCTGCGAACACCATTGTTATTGGCATTTCCAAAGATGATGCAAAAAAACAGGCGAAATTCCGCGATAAGCATGGCCTTACATGCCTGCTTGGCGCTGATGTGGATGGCACAGTTTGTGAGGCTTTTGGTGTCTGGGTTGAAAAATCAATGTATGGCCGCAAATATATGGGCATTCAAAGAGCAACCTTCTTGATTGGCCCTGATGGTGCGCTCAGTCACATTTGGCCAAAGGTCAAAGTTCCGGGCCATGCTGAAGACGTTCTTGAGTGCCTGCAAGCCGGCGGATAATGGCTCTGCTGAGAGGCTGATATTAGGGCTCACTCGTCTTTTTCGTTTTGGGCGCCAACACGCGCTGCAAGACTGGCTTCGATGAAATCATCAATAGCGCCATCAAGCACTGCCCCGGTATTGCCTGTTTCAACGTTTGTGCGCAAATCTTTGACCATCTGGTAGGGATGCAACACATAAGAACGGATCTGATTGCCCCAGCCAATATCTGTTTTACTGGCAGCATCATCCATCGCTGCCTGTTCTCGCTTTTGAAGTTCAGCTTCGTATAAACGGGCCTTTAGCATGGTAAGCGCGGTTGCGCGGTTACGGTGCTGGCTTCGATCTGACTGACATTGCACGACGATGTTTGTTGGAATATGGGTAATCCGAATGGCTGAGTCAGTTGTGTTAACATGCTGTCCTCCCGCCCCTGAGGCGCGGTATGTATCAACCCGCAGATCTTTTTCCTCTAACTCAATATCAATATTATCGTCGACTTCAGGGTAGATCCACACTGAGGCGAAACTAGTATGACGGCGTGCTGAGCTATCATAAGGCGAGATACGAACAAGGCGATGAACACCAGATTCTGTTTTCAGCCAGCCATATGCATTTGTGCCCATCACACGCAAGGTGGCTGATTTAATGCCAGCTTCTTCACCTGAACTTTCTTCGATTGTCTCTGTTTTAAAGCCGCGTGCATCCGCCCATCTTGCATACATGCGCAAGAGCATAGCCGCCCAATCCTGTGCTTCGGTACCGCCGGCACCGGGATGAATTTCAAGGAAGCAATTATTGGCATCTGCTTCACCGGACAGCAGCGATTCCAGCTGTTTCTTACCAGCTAATACAGCCAGCTCACCGATAGCTGCCTCAGCTTCGGCAACCATCTCCTCATCACCTTCTTCAGTGGCAAGACTAACCATATCTATTTGGTCTGTAAGCGTCTCTTCCAGATGACGAATAGCTGTCACCTGAGAATCCAGATGCGTTTTCTCACGCATTACTTTTTGCGCATTTTCCTGATTATCCCAGAAAGAGGGCTGTGAGATTTCACTCTCAAGACGGCTTAATGTTTTAAGCGCGCGTTCCCAGTCAACATGCCGTTTCAGCAAAATCACAGCCGTTTTAATTATTTCAACAGCGGCGTGCGTTTCGGGGTTCATCTGGTTTGTTCCACATCTTAAAGGTAGGGTCTTATCATCTAACAGACAATAAATAGGTAGATGGCCGGAGTATCAATACAAGGCGGGCACGTCAACAGATTGCTGCCCAGAACTACCGGGAAAATCAATCACAGTGCCTGTCTTTGGACGCTGCCCGGGCTTAAACACCTCCATCACAGCCATCTTGTGGGACGGCGATACGCGCTCTCCGGTTTCAGCGTGAACGGGCACCATCGTAATACCGCCTGGCCTGCGAAACGGAATAACGGGCGCGCCTTCCAAGGCATCCACCATAAATTGATGGAAAACAGGAACAGCCGCTGTCGAACCGGTTTCACGTTTACCAAGCGGTCGCGGGGTATCATAGCCAATATAAACACCAGCAACAAGGTCAGGCGAAAACCCAACAAACCAGGCATTGGTATTATCATTTGTTGTTCCTGTCTTGCCGGCAAGCACCAGTCCAGATTTTTTCATTCTACGGCCTGTTCCGCGGCTGATAACACCCTCAAGCATCGAAATCATCTGATAAGCTGAGGCAGGCTCTGTAAGCTGCTCACGCCCCCCTTCAATGGCCGGAACAGACTGATTGTTCCAGCCCTCTGCAGCAAGGCAGGACGAACAGCTCCTATTATCATGGCGCATTATGGTGCGGCCATATCTATCTTGGATGCGGTCAATCAGGCTCGGTGATATTTTCTTGCCACCATTCACCAGCTGACCATAGGCAGCTGTAAGTTTAACCAAAGTCGTCTCCCCAGCCCCAAGTGACATAGACAGGTATGGCGGCAGGTTGTCATTAATACCAAAGCGCAGCGCATAATCTTGAATTGAATCCATCCCAATTTCAATCGCCAGACGCGCTGTCATCAAGTTGCGTGACTTTTCAATGCCAACCCGCATGATAGAGGGACCATAAAACCGTTTTGTATAGTTTGCTGGCTTCCATTTTGGCTTGCCCTCCCCTTGGTCGACCACCAGCGGCGCATCCAGAATACGTGTCGTCGGCGCATATCCGGCATCAAGAGCCGCAAGATAGACAAAAGGCTTAAACGCAGAGCCTGGCTGCCGGTTTGCCTGACTGGCGCGGTTAAATTCAGACACCCGGTGATCATACCCGCCCGACATTGCCAGCAATCTGCCTGTATGCGGGTCAAGCGCCACAATAGCACCTTCAACAGCGGGGCGCTGACCAAGCGCATAATCAGTTGGCTGTGGCACAAAACCCTCTTTGAGAAGGTCAGGCGCTTCATTTGGGCGTTGTACAATAATCACATCACCAACAGAAATAGCCTCGGTTAAGGCAATCAAAGGCGGCGGTCTTTTGCCATCATCTTTTCGCGGTGGGTAGGCCCATTTTGCCAGCTCAACAGGAAGCCGCGCTGCACTGCCTTTTATATAGATACGCGCTTCTTTAGCATCGACATCCATTACCAGAGCCGCAAACCGGTTCTTTGGTAGTTTTTCTGTTAGCCTATCAAGCTGCTGGTCAAGCGGCTGAGCGTTATCAATTTTTGCAAGCGGGCCGCGCCAGCCCTGACGTCTATCAAGAGCTTCAAGGCCTTCACGAAGGGCGCGCTCTGCTTTTTCCTGCAAAACCGGATCAAGGGTTGTCCGCACTGACAGCCCCCCGCCATATAACGCGTCTGTACCAAATTCATCGACAAGATAGCGCCGGACTTCTTCGGTGAAATAAGGTGCACTCGCGCTATCAAAGCCGGTTTGCCGGCGAACATCCAATGGCTTTGCCTTGGCGGCAGCAGCTTCATCTGGCGTAATATAACCGTTTCTTGTCATCTGAAGCAGTACCCAGTTTCGCCGGGCAATCGCAGCTTTGGTGCGGCGCACAGGGTGGTAATTGGACGGCGCTTTTGGCAATGCGGCTAGATAAGCAACTTCATGGAGATCGAGCTGGCCAAGCGCCTTATCAAAATAATTAAGAGCCGCCGCCGCAACGCCATAACTGCCAGACCCCAGATAAATTTCATTCAAGTAAAGTGCAAGTATCTGGTCTTTGGAGAAAGCACGTTCCATCCGGATAGCAAGAATGGCTTCTTTTATTTTCCGGTCTATCGATACTTCGTTGGTCAATAAAAAATTCTTGGCAACCTGTTGTGTAATAGTGGATGCCCCAATCAGCCGCCGACCACTGCCTATCGCAGCAATATTTGTTGCAACTGCGCGTGCCAAGGCAACCGGATCAACGCCAACATGCGAATAAAATGATTTATCTTCTGCTGACAAAAAAGCTTCAATCAACATAGGGGGGATTGCTTTAGTTGGTACAAAGACGCGTTTTTGGGTTGCGAACTCTGCAAGTAACGCACCGTTGCCAGCATGAATTCTTGTTGCGACTGGCGGCTCATAGCGGGCAAGCTGTGAATAGTCAGGGAGTTCCTGACCATATGTCCAAAATACCCAGAGCACGCCGACGATAATACCTACCAGCCCAAGAACCATAACACCTATCAAGGACCAAAACCATTTCATCATGATGCAACTACTGCCCTAACATTACGGCCGATATATGGCACATCGCGCGATATAATACAGATCGCATTGTGCCGAATGGTAGTTTTTATATCGGTCATGATGCCGCATTTTCAAGATAGCGTGAAATAGCGCGCGCAAGCCGTTTGCTCAGCCCTCTTAGATATGAATCATCTCGTAGATTCTTCTCATCCTGCCGATTAGATAAAAATCCCATCTCTACCAGAATCGAGGGAATATCAGGTGATTTAAGCACCGCAAACCCAGCAAACCGGTGGCCACGCTTATCACCGCCCGGCAGATCCTTAATGTTTGATAATATCACAGTGGCAAGCTTAGCAGACTCATTCATCGATTCCCGCTGAAACATCCGAAGAAGTGCATTAGCCGCCACCGGGTCCTCACCACCAAGGTCAGGACCACCTATTAAATCTGCTTTATTTTCCCGCTTAGCCAAATAAGCAGCTTCTTTATCAGATGCTGTATCCGACAGAGAAAAGACTGAGATGCCACGCGCTTTGGTGTTTGGTGCGGAATCAGCATGAAGAGAGACAAAAATATCTGCCTGTTTGTCCCGGGCGCGCTTGATACGGGTGCGCAATTTATAGAACCGGTCAGAATCACGAATAAGAATAGGGGTAATATGCGCGCTTTTCCGTAGCTCCTCTGCCAGCATCTTGGCTGCTTTCAGGGTGATATCCTTCTCACGCGTTCCCCTTTTTCCCAGAGCGCCCGGATCCTTGCCGCCATGCCCTGCATCAATTGCAACAATAAATGTCTTGGGGCGCTGGTCCGGGGCAGCTTTAGGCCCAGACTGAAGCGCCCTATCTGGCCGCGATGCAGGCAGTGCAACAGATGCGAGCGGCGATATAGTTGCTGGCGTTTCTGGCGTT
>DGJU01000081.1 GCA_002387605.1 Alphaproteobacteria bacterium UBA4588
AGCCTTTTCAAAGCATAAAAAACAACCAACCATCTAAAAACTAATACTTTTCGTTAAGACAAAGCTTGCATAGGTATTCAAAAGTCTGCAACCTAAAAAAATAATTAAATGACATTTGGGGGGAGATTTTAGTCTCATGTCGACACAAGCACAGACATCTGGACCGGCAGAAGAGCAGGTTTTCAAGGCCACGAAAGATGGCTTTAGGTTCTTTGACCATTTTAGTAAATTTTCAGGCCTTGCGGTTGCCCAGCTCTATCTGCTGTGCGCGCTTGCAACAGCATATGAGGTTATCTCACGCTATGTTTTTGATTCGCCAACACAGTGGGTTTTTGAAGTTGTAATGGTTTTATGTGCGACAGCATGGATGCTGTCTGCTGCATATATTACGCTTCATAACCGCCATATTGGGATTACGGTTTTTTATATCATTGCGTCAGACCGAACCAAATGGTGGCTTGATCTTTTTGCGATGAGCGTTGGGATTCTCGCCCTGTGGTTACTGGTAGATGATACTGCGATTCGCGCCATCGAATCAGTAATGATGACGGAACGTGCTGGCTCTGCTTTTAATTCTCCAGCGCCATTGATTCTTAAATCGATGCTCTGTATCGGGGCATTCCTCTATCTTACCCAACTTTATATCAATTTATATCGCCACTTTCAGTCATCCTTTGCGAAAAGCATTATCCTTGCCATTGGTGCTGTGATTCTGCTTCGAATCATTGCTGTGATGGGCGAACATCTGCTTGGTATAGGCGGCTTATTCAGCTCAATTAATGGTGTTTATGGCAGTGTTGGCGCCTTAGTTGACCCGTCAGTTTACGTCAATATGCGTGATATGGATATCAGCATCGCCAGCCTGATAATTGTGGCGATGATGCTGGCCTTGATGATGACAGGTATGCCTCTTGGTGTTGTCACACTGTTTGTCTCTATTTTGAGCGCCCTCGCCTATTTCGGCTATGGCGGATTATATCTTGTTTCAACAAACGCCTTTGGCTTACTCGAAAAGTACCCGCTGGTTGCGGTGCCGTTATTTGTTTTGATGGCATCGATACTAGAGCGTGCCGGTATTGCTGAAGATCTGTTTGACGCTATGAGCTTGTTTGCTGGTAAGTTGCGCGGCGGCGTTGCCATTCAGACAATTGCGGTTGCAGTTGTGCTGGCAGCAATGTCAGGTGTGATGGGCGGCGAAATTGTGATGTTAGGCCTTGTTGCCCTGCCACAAATGTTGCGGCTTGGCTATGACAGGAAAATGTCTATCGGTGTCATCTGTGCCTCTGGTGCGCTGGCAACGCTTATTCCGCCTAGCATTATCATGATCATCTACGGGCTGTCTGCTCAGGTTGCGATTGGCGATCTATTTATGGCTGGTGCTGTCCCGGGTCTGATGCTTGCGGTATTCTATGCAATCTACGTCCTTATTCGCTGTAACCTCAATCCGTCGCTTGCGCCAACAGCTGAAGAAGTTGCAGGTGTCCGCGGTCAAGAAATGAAGATGTCCCGTGAGAAGTTCTATGCGGTGATGCTCTGTATTTTCCTTATTTTCTGCGTCATGGGCTCTATCTATGCAGGTATCGCCTCGGTAACAGAAGCTGCAGCGGTTGGCGTTATTGGAGCGATTTTTGTTGCTGCGATGCGTAATTCCTTTAGCTGGTCTCTGCTTCAAAAAGCCCTTGCTGGCACAATGTCTACTGTGGGCACAATTATCTGGCTTATTCTGGGTGCTGTTGCTTTTGTTGGTATCTATAACCTGATTGGTGGGGCTGACTTTATGCGCTCCTTATTCTCAGGTCTTGGCCTGCCAGCCATTGGTATCGTGTTTGTGATGATGGCGATTCTAGTTGTCCTTGGTACATTCATGGAATGGATTGCTATTGCCTTTATTACTGTGCCGGTATTTGCACCAGTGATTACGCAACTGGCGCCAGAATTGGGCTTAGAGCCTGAATGGGCGGCTGTTTGGTTCGGGGTGTTGTTTGTTATGAACATTCAGATTTACTTCCTATCACCACCATTTGGCCCTGCTTGTTTCTGGCTGAAGTCGGTGGCGCCAGCTGATATTACCCTGCAGGAAATCTTTGCAGCCGTAATACCGTTTATTGGTCTTCAGATCATTGGTATGCTGATGGTTATGTTCATCCCGGACATTGCTCTGTGGTTCCCCAAGTTTCTATCCTAACAGTTCAGGATATGATCTGACCTAACCTTATAAGGGGACATTTCTTCGCGTTACATATGACGTGTTGCAATGCCCCTTTTCCATCTTGAAAAGGACTTTATTATGGCTTGTGTACTTGTGACTGAAATTATGGACCCCTCTGGCACCTCCATCATAAAGGACGCTGGCCATGACGTGATAGAAGGCTGGACATTATCAGCAGATGAGCTTGGTGCCCGCTATCCTGATATTGACGCTATTATGGTGCGCACCAATAAGATTCCTGCTGATATGATGGCACAAATGCCAAACTTGAAAATCGTCTCTAAACATGGTGTTGGCTGTGATAATATTGATGTCACCTATGCCCGCGCCAATAACATAGCTGTTGCGATTGCGGTTGATGCAAATGCCGATTCAGTCGCAGAACATACGCTCATGTTTATGTTAATGCTGGCAAAAAATCCGCGTGAGATGGACCGTGTTGTGCGGGAGGATTACAGCCTTCGCAAAGCAACTAAGGCGGTTGATATTGGCGCTCGCACTGTGCTGGTTGTCGGCTATGGCCGGATAGGAACACGTGTTGCACGGCTCTGTGCCACCTTTGGCATGACGGTTCTTATTCATGATACAAAATTCACTGGTGCTGAGACCAAAATTGATGGCTTTGAAGTAGTGCATGATATTGATGAAGCGCTGCGCCGGACAGATGTGCTAACAGTTCATATCCCGCTCACAAATCAGACTGCGTCTCTTTTTGGCCATGACAAGCTTCATATGATGCCGGCGGGTAGTTATGTTGTTAATTGTGCGCGTGGCGGCATTATTGATGAAACTGCTATTCGCGATCTTACCCAGTCAGGACATCTGGCAGGCGCTGCCTTTGATGTCTTTTCTCATGAACCTATCCTACCGGATAACCCAATCCTTGCGGCAAAAAATACGCTGCTTTCTGCCCATACCGCGGCCTTTACAACCGAAGGCCTTGAGCGGATGGCATCGCAAGCTGGCCAGAATATCTGTGACCATATGAACGGCACACTCTGCGAAGATAACATCTATAAATTAGAGGCGTTTTCAGGCACTTAGCCAGAATATTGCGCGGCGATTTCAGGGGTCCTGTAGGGGCTATCTTGTGCGAGCAAATTGTCAGGAATATCCAGCATTAACCGGCTGAGCAGAAGATAGCTGAGATTTTTGCCGTGCCTGTCGACATTACGTGATTCGTTCACCCCGCCATCAAGCACGCCTGGGATAACAAAATTCATTGCCTTCAGATTGGGCAGCAAATAGCGCATGACAGACGTAGCGCCTACTTGGGAGAAAACATCCATAACGACCGCCTCGGTAACGCATGCTTCGATGAAGGCATAGCCAGCCTCATCATAGGCAATGACAGAGACATTACTCACATTACCTTTATCACCGGCTCTCCCATGGGCAATTGCGTGAAGCGGAAGGCGCCATACCTTATCACTCATCTTTTCATTCTCCATTTCTGCATTACGGTGTCTTGCATCGTGATTATCCTGCTGGCACGTCACGAACACTGACATGCGGTTCTATTGCAGCGCGCGGCATCAGCACTGATGCTGACGACATCTGTTCGGTAACAGACCCGCGGAAGCCGCCGCCTGCTGCAGGACCAGAACAATATAAGGATTGCAACTCATCATGAAGCTTCTGGGCTGTTGCACGGGTCTCGCTCACAAGCGAGAGACGCAGTCTGTAATCATCATCAAAGCGCAAAGAGGCGCGGCGCTCATCTGTTAGAATGCCGCCATCAAGCGCCGAATAGGCACCGAACACATCCATTCTGATTTCCTGATTACAGCCACTTTCTGCCATTCGGGTTTTCACTACATGCCCCGCAAGCTCTGCTCTGGCAAGACCGTTAGCGCCGCAATAGCTCATCTCTGCTTCAGCCAGCCAGCCACCTTCAACACAGACAGTTATTTTCAATGTTTCCGGCGGCAATGAGCCTTTCACACCGGCAACACGGATACGATTGCTTGCGTCTTGTGTAACTGTCATCTGGGTTACATCTGCTGTCACATCTGGAACAAGATAACGGGAGGGGTCATGCATTTCATAGAGCAGTTGCTCGGTAACCGTTGCCGGTGAAATAAGCCCGCCTGTCCCCTCTGGTTTTGTAATCACAAAGCTACCATCTGCAGTGACCTCGGTAACGGGGAATCCTACATGGGCAAGGTCTGGCACATCCTTAAAACCGGGATCAGCAAAATAGGTGCCAGATACCTGACCGCCACATTCCAGCAGATGACCACAGATGGTCCCCGCAGCCAACTTATCTAATTCATCTTCTGCCCAGCCAAATTCATGGATAAGCGGCCCCAGAACCAACGCACTATCAGTTGTTCGGCCAACAAGGACGATATCTGCCCCTGTTGCCAGTGCAGCTGCTACATGACGACCACCAAGATAGACATTCGCAGAACAAATTGTCCGGCCAGCCAGTGAGGTGCCTTCCATTGTCTCTGCTGCAAGCAGCGCATCATCATCAAGATATTCGCGCACATCATCACCTGCTAGCACAGCAATCTTGAACGGCTTTAATCCCTGTTCTGCTGCTAATTCATGAATACGGCGCGCTGCTGCTTCTGGGTTTGCGGCTCCCATATTAGAGACAAGTGTTATGCCTGCTTGTTGGATATCGCCAAGTATATCTGTCACATAATGATCAAGATAAGGCGAGAAGCCTGCCTCTGGATTGGCTGCCTTGGCTTTCTGGGCTGAGGCAATTGTCCGCTCAGCCAATACTTCAAACATCAGATACCGGGGGCCATCGCATGATTTCAAATGCTGCACCAAAGCCTGCGCAGCATCAAACCGGTCACCGGAAAACCCAGCACCATTTCCAATATGAACAATTTTTGACACGATTTTTCTCTTTCCTTGCCTCTTGAAACAGGTCTTTTTTATCAAAAATAAGGCAAAAATAATTAGATATTATGTAAAAACCTCTGTCAATTACTTGTTTGAAAAGGATAATTGAGTACACTAAATTCTATCTTTTCTTATTTGTGGTTTGACCTTATTCATGCCCACGCCCAACAGCGACACTATTTCCGCCGACAAGCAGCAGCACCGCTATCCGCTAACGGGCCTACTTATGCTAGGCCTTATGGGGTTGATATTGCTTGGCCGGATGACAGGTATTAGCTTGTTTGATAGTGCGGCGCATCTGGTAACGATTCTTTTGGTAATATTTGGCTGGCGGGTTATCGGTTTGCGCGAAATCTACCTGTTAAGCTGTTGTGTTATTCTGTCAGGACTTGCTTATTACCTGCTTGGGTTCCAGCCGATAATTTATCAGGAGGCCTTTGCGCAGGCAGCCTTTCTGATGGCGTTCCTGCTTATTCTGTCCCTGCTTCATGAAGCGGCTATGACATCGCCCTCTGTTGCAGAATGCGGCCAGTTCCTAACCCGCCAGAGAGCAGGCCGGCGATTTGCGGCGCTCTTTCTTGGCAGTAATTTTATGGCTGTTCTGTTTAATCTTGGCCTAGTATCTATCCTCACGCCGCTCATCCAGAAGGGTATTGAACAGGATAAGGGAAACCCAAGCCTGATGAAATTACGTGAGCAACGCCAGATTACGGCGATGCTACGGGGTTTTGCTTGGTGTGTCGTCTGGTCCCCAACTGCGATTGCACCGCTTGCCGTCTTTGAGCTCATAGATGGCATTAGCCGCCAGCTCTGGACAGCCTATGGGATAGTCTTTGCGCTGGTGATGTTCGGATTAGGCTGGGCTGAAGATCAGTGGCGGTTCAGGAATGTTCAACGCCAACCCTCATCATCAGACATCACGCCATTTCCGTCCTCTGCCTTTCTTCGGTTTGGTATAATACTCGCCATTCTGTTTGGCATGGCTGTTATTCTGTCGATTTTATTTGACGATACAATTGTATTTGGGCTGCTGATTTCATGCCCTCTGGTGATGCTTGGCTGGCTTTACCGGCAGACAAAAACTATCCTCCAGAAAGAACGGTTTCCAGCCTTTGTAAAACGGCTTGATGAAATAAGCTTTATTGCCCTTCCTAAAAACCATCAGATTATGATTACCCTTGCGGCATCTGGTTTTATTGGGCGGATTGGCGCTGGCATGATACCGGCCGAAGATTTTGCCAATGCACTCGGGCTGTATCATATGCCTGATTATATGTTTTTAAGCCTGTTATCGATAGCCATGATACCTGTATCATATCTTGGGGTAAGCCCGATTATGATGGCAGTCTTTTTTGGCAGTATTCTGGGTGCACTCCCGATCCTACCCGCAGACCCTACTCTGGTTGCTCTGGCAATTTCCAGCGGCTGGGCGGTCTCGATGACAACCTCACCTTTTGCAACAGTTGTGTTAATGATATCGCGGCTGAATAATATCAGTCCCCTTCACCTTACCCTGCGATGGAGCGGGGTATTTTCTGTCCTTGCGCTATGCCTGATAAGCGCCATGTTCTTTGTTATTACAGGCGGCACCTAACCATCATTTTATTTTTGCGCTGGATCGCTGGACAGGCTAGTATCTTCGCGCCACACTCAGGTCGTTAAACGTTAAAAATGGGAAAGATTTCTTATGTCAAAGACAGATAAGCCAACACTTCGAAGTGCACGCTGGTTCGAGCCAGATGATTTGCGGTCTTTTGGGCATCGCTCGCGGGCGCGCCAGATGGGCTACACGCCTGAAGACTGGGAAGGCAAACCTGTCATTGCTATCATTAATAGCTGGTCAGATATCAATCCCTGCCATTCGCATTTCAAAAGCCGGATTGAAGATGTAAGACGCGGCGTTTTTCAAACAGGAGGATTTCCTGTTGAATTGCCAACCTTGTCTCTTGCCGAGCAGTTCGTCAAACCAACAACCATGCTGTATCGAAATATGATGGCGATGGAAGTCGAAGAGCTTATCCGCTCTCATCCTGTTGATGGTGTTATTTTGATGGGGGGGTGTGATAAGACGACCCCTGCCCTGATTATGGGCGCTATCAGTGCAGGTCTTCCAGCTATCTTCTTGCCAGCAGGACCAATGCTGCGCGGCAACTGGCATGGCCGCACATTAGGGTCTGGGTCTGATGCATGGAAATACTGGGATGAAAGGCGGGCTGGCAATATTGATGAAAATCAATGGCAGGAATTAGAAGCCGGAATTGCGCGCTCCTATGGTCACTGTATGACGATGGGAACAGCCAGCACCATGACAGCCATTGCCGAAGCGCTTGGTATGTGTCTGTCTGGCAGCTCTTCCATTCCAGCGCCAGATGCTAATCATAAAAGAATGTCTGCTGAGACAGGCAGGCGCGCTGTTGAACTGGTAAATGAAAACCTGTGTCCAACAGATATTATTACCAGCGCCTCTGTTCAAAATGCTTTGCATGTTGCAATGGCATCGGGCTGTTCTACCAATGCTATCATCCATCTGATTGCGATGGCCCGGCGCGCTGGTGTGCCAATGGATTTATCCGCCTTCGATACCGCCAGCAAGGAAGTTCCTGTTCTGGCTAATGTGCGGCCAACAGGCGATACTTACCTGATGGAGGATTTCTACTATGCAGGCGGTCTTCCTGCGCTCATGAAGAAGATGGCAGCGAAACTTGACCTGACAGCCAAGACGATTGACGGCACAACGGTTGCTGAAAATATCGAAAAAGCTGAATGCTATAATGATGATGTTATCAGATCACTCGATAATCCTGTCTATCATGAAGGGTCTCTGGCTGTCCTGAAGGGCAATCTTGCACCCGATGGAGCGGTGATGAAACCAGCCGCAGCCGAAGCGCGCCTGCATGTCCATAAAGGCCCAGCGATTGTCTTTGATAGCTATGAGGAAATGAAGGCTGCTGTTGATGATGAAACGCTTGATGTAACAGCTGATCATATCATGATTTTCCGGAATGCTGGCCCTGTTGGCGGGCCTGGAATGCCAGAATGGGGCATGATGCCAATTCCAACAAAGCTGGTAAAGCAGGGCGTTCGCGATATGCTGCGGATTTCTGATGCTCGGATGAGCGGTACAAGCTACGGCGCCTGTATTCTTCATGTTGCACCAGAATCCTATATTGGTGGTCCTCTGGCGCTTGTTCAAACAGGCGATATCATTGAGGTAAACATCCCTGAGCGTAGTTTGAATATGCTGGTTGATGAGGCAGAACTAGCCCGCCGGAAAGCGGCATGGGTTGCCCCTGTGCCGTCAGTAACACGCGGCTATCAGTGGATGTCGGCCCAGCATATCCAGCAAGCTGACAAAGGATGTGACTTCGACTTCCTTGAAACATCGTTCGGGAAAACAGCAGGCGAGCCAGATATTTTCTAGTCTGGCTCAAACAGCTGCAAAGGAGAAAGCTGGCATGCAGGAGCCACAAACGGTGCTCATTACAGCGGGCGCATCCGGGATAGGGCGCGCTATGGCTGAGGCATTTCATGCGTCTGGCTATCTTGTTGCGGTAACCGATGTTGATAAAGACGCGCTGCATGCAATTACGCTAGAGATGCCCGATGTGATGTGTTTTAACGCAGATGTCTGTAATGAAGCTGATATGCAGGCGCTTGACGCTGCGTTGCATGACAGCTGGAACAGGCTGGATGTTGTGATGGCAAATGCTGGCATTGCAGGACCCACAGCCGCGCTGGCAGATGTTGATTTTGCAGATTGGCAACGCTGTCTGGCTGTTAATCTGGATGGGGCGTTTTTGACCTGCCGGATTGCGGCCAAATGGATGTCAGCCCAAAAAAAGGGTGTGATTACCCTCACCTCCTCTACGGCAGGCCTGTTCGGCTATCCCTTCCGCTCTCCTTACGCAACTGCGAAATGGGGCATTATTGGTCTGATGAAAACACTAGCAATGGAATTGGGACCAGACGGTATTCGGGTCAATGCTATCTGCCCCGGCGCTGTTTCGGGCGACCGTATGGACAGGGTAATTGCCAATGAAGCCCGCACCCGCGGGATCAGCGAAGACAAACTGCGCTCAGGCTATGCTGACTGTGTCTCGCTAAAGTCATTTGTTGACGCAAACGATATTGCCGATATGGCACTTTATCTGGCATCAGACAAAGCGCGGATGGTATCTGGGATGGCGATGGCTGTTGATGGTCATACCGAAAAAGTAACCTTGTAATATCCGATCCAACATATCAAAGGAGATAGACATGAAAAAGATTATTCTTACCGGAGCGGCTGGCCGTCTTGGCGGATATCTGCGCGAGCCGCTCAGCAAATTATGCGATACTCTTATATCCTCTGATATTCAGGATGATATCGGTACCCTGTTTGAGGGCGAGGAATATATTCAAGCCGACCTTGGTGATAATGCAGCGATGCAGTCTCTTATGGCAGGGGCTGATATGGTTGTTCATTTTGGAGGCCATCCAGATGAAAAGCCGTTTGATGAAATTCTGCATGCCAATATTGTTGGCTGCTATAATGTGTGGGATGCCGCTCATAAAAATGGGGTTCGGCGGATTGTCTATGCCTCATCTATTCACGCTGTAGGCATGCACCCTAAAAATCTAGCGATTGACCCTGACTCCCCGCATCGCCCTGACAGTTTTTATGGCCTTGCCAAATGCTTTACCGAAGATATGGCGCGCCTATACTGGGATAAAAAAGGCCTTGAGGCTATCTGTCTGCGGATCCTGTCTTGTGCGAATGTTACCAATGCACGGGCGGTTGGCTCATGGCTATCTTATGGCGACCTTATTCACCTTGTAGAGCGCGCTGTTACAACACCTGTTGCAGGGTTTGCTGTCATTTATGGCGTATCAAATAATGACCGCTCTCCGGTTGATAATAGTAAGGCAACATTTATTGGCTACCGGCCTCGTGATAATGGCGAGCAATTTGCTGAGGAAATTTTTGCCTCATCGCCGGCAGGTGACCCGTCTGACCTTGACCAAATGTTGCATGGTGGCCCCTTTGCCACAACCGATCTCGGAGAGAGCGGTGTGGCAAAGTTGGGCTTGAAGGAAAATTAATTAGTCTTAGCCAAACAGGTTGAAATATCAGTTCCCAAAGTGAGCATCATTTCGCTATACAGATCTTCACTTTCAGCTTGCTGCCGAACGCCAAGTACATCAATTGGCTGGTAAATCACATCACTGCCATCCAAAATTGCTTTCAAGCGCTCGGACGGTAACCCTTCTTGTATAAACAAACAGATAGGGCCGTTTTCTGCGATGAATTTCTTTGCCCGAACAGCTGTTCCTGCGCCATGAGCCTGTCCGTCACCCGCAATAAAAGTGCCGGTAGCCGTCAGAGAATATAATGCCTCAAAATACTGTAACGTATCATGCTCAAGCAGAAACTTTTTATCCTTATGGCCCATAAGTTTCTCTGACAGGGCTGAATGTAAATCAGCCAGGCTTTGCTTGGCTTGAACACCATTCGTCTCATAGAATGAAGCATTTTCATTATCAGCGCGGCTTAGTGCAGCCACTATCGTATCAATCCACAAGGTTGCCACTTTTGGAGACAACCATCCATGGGGGT
Source organism: Alphaproteobacteria bacterium UBA4588 (assembly GCA_002387605.1). Classification (GTDB taxonomy): domain Bacteria; phylum Pseudomonadota; class Alphaproteobacteria; order Puniceispirillales; family Puniceispirillaceae; genus UBA4588. The sequence continues at coordinate 10,668 of DGJU01000081.1, forward strand.
CATCCTGACCAGCATGGTCGTGATGATCTTCATCGTCATGATGTTCATCTTC
>DGJU01000013.1 GCA_002387605.1 Alphaproteobacteria bacterium UBA4588
AAATGAGAGCGCAATTTTATATTCTGTTGAGAGCAGCTGCATCAAGCTTTCTGGTGCCAGACTTTCTGGCAGAAGATATGTCAGCACTTTTTTGTAAGCAAAGGTGATAAATAATTCAGAGAAGGCAATCACAAACCCACCGGCAATAGCCCCAACCGGACTGCCAACACCGCCTACAATAGCTGCTGCAAAAATTGGCAGAAGAAGCTGCAGGAAGGTAAAGGGTTTAAAACTTTTATCAAGCCCGTAAAGCGTGCCGGCTATGGCGGCAAGCGCAGCAGCAATAACCCATGTTATCATCACAACACGCTCAGGATTAATTCCCGATAGCAGCGCTAGATCTTCATTATCAGAATAAGCCCGCATGGATTTACCCGTTCGCGTCTTATTCAAGAACCAGAACACGGCAATCACAATCACAATTGCTGTTGCGAGCGTTACGCCTTGCGTCATCTTAATGGCAAGGCCCTCATTAAGGCCGGTCATTTCTTTGAAGCTGCGCGCCTTGATGATAAACCGGCTACCATCAGTAAAGATTCTATCAGATGGTCCAATAATGAAACGCACAAGGCCGCCAATGGTAAACATTACCCCAATCGATACAATCAGATAGGTAACATTAGGCGCTCTTGTCTGCCGGTAATACCGATACACCAGACGGTCAATCAGTAGACATAATAGAATCGTTCCCAGAATAGATACAGGAAGGGCAATCAGGGCGGTGGGCAAGAGACCTAAGCCAATGCCTGCACTCTGCAACCAGAACGTTACCAACACAGATAGCATTGCCCCGAAAGACATCATCTCTCCATGGGCAAAATTAGAAAATCGTAGCACTGAGTAAACCAATGTTACCCCAAGCGCCCCAAGCGCTAGCTGACTGCCATAGGCAAGGCCAGGAATAAGCACAAAATTACCAATAACGGTTAATGCATTGAGGATATCCATCATCTCCTACCCTCCCAAAAATGCGCGGCGGACATCTGGATTCTCCAACAACGCCTCACCTGTATCTGTATAACGATTTGCCCCTTGTACGAGCACATAGCCTTTGTCAGCTATCGCAAGGGCCTGTTTGGCATTCTGTTCAACCATTAGAATAGCAATGCCTGTGCGGGCAATTTCGATAATCCGGTCAAACAGCTCATCCATCACAATGGGTGAGACACCGGCTGTCGGCTCGTCAAGCATCAGCACGTCGGGGCGCGTCATAAGGGCGCGTCCAACAGCCACCTGCTGGCGCTGCCCGCCGGATAATTCACCTGCAGGCTGATGCCGCTTATCTTTGAGGATAGGGAAAAGGTCAAACACCTGCCCCATCGTCTCAGCAACATCATCGCGCCGGATAAAAGCGCCCATTTCCAGATTTTCTTCAACGGTCATAGAGGGGAATACATTTTGTGTCTGTGGTACAAACCCCATCCCTCTGAGGACACGTTCCTGCGGCTTGAGGGCGGTAATATCCTCCCCCTTCATGATGACCCGGCCACCACGCAATGCCAACATTCCGAACATCGCTTTCATGGCTGTTGATTTGCCAGCCCCGTTCGGACCAACAACAACTGCGATTTCGCCGCGTTCAACGCCAACCGTACAGCTATGCAGAATATCCACACTGCCATAACCGCCTGTCATATTTTCCCCGATTAGAAAGCTCACCCTACTTATGCCCCTCTTATATTTGACTGTCTGCGCGGCATGTTATGCGCGTTTAGTGTTTTTCAAACCCGTGCCAAGATAGGCTTCGATCACATCATCATTATTTCGGATTTCAGCTGCGCTGCCTGTCGCCAGAACACTGCCTTCGGCCATTACAATTACGGGGTCACACAGCCGGCTAATAAATTCCATATCATGTTCGATCATACAAAAAGTATATCCCTGCTCACGATTGAGGCGCAAAATTGAATCACCGATATGGTTTAATAGCGTCCGGTTTACCCCTGCACCCACTTCATCAAGAAAGACAATCTTTGCATCCGTCATCATCGTTCTGCCAAGTTCCAGTAGCTTCTTCTGGCCACCAGATAGATTGCCAGCGCGCTCATTTGCAACAAGGTCTAGTTGTAGAAACGATATGACCTCATTTGCTTTGGTAATCAGCGCTGCTTCTTCCTGTCTGATTTTTGCTGGCTGGAGCCACGCATCCATCAGACGTTCACCTGACTGATTTTGCGGCACCATCATAAGATTTTCGCGCACTGTTAGCGATGAAAATTCATGCGCAATCTGAAAGGTACGCAGCAGACCGCGCGCAAATAACTCATGCGGCGCAAGCCCTGTAATATCCTGACCATCAAGCTGGACTGTGCCACTATCTGGTTTATACAAGCCGGCAATAACATTGAATAATGTTGTCTTGCCAGCACCGTTTGGGCCGATAAGACCAGTGATAGACCCGGTTTCGATCTGCAGGGTTGCATCACGAACAGCGTGAATCCCGCCAAAATGTTTATTTACACCGGAAATAGTAATCATCTTGTTCGCACCCTGCTAACCCAGCCCTTTTCACGAGAACAACCATAATGGATGTTCTTGGGATAAATATTCATCTGGTATGAAAAAGGCCCGGAAAAGCTATCCGGGCCCTGTCATATTTGATG
>DGJU01000092.1 GCA_002387605.1 Alphaproteobacteria bacterium UBA4588
AGCTCATACAATGTCTGATAGTCTGCTTCTAGCCCCAGATGGGTTAGAACGGCGCGCTTTGGTTTCACACGTTCTATCCATGAAAATGTCGTAGCGTAATCCGCATGCGCCTGATGTTCTTGTTCACGCAGACTTTCAACAATCCATAACGGAATATTAGCAAGCTTTTCAAAGTTAATTTCTGGATGCTCTTTTACGTCAGTTGAATAACCACAAACATCGTTAAAAATGAAGCCAAAAGAGAATGTTCCACCATGTTCCTGATGTAAAACTTCAATCGAAATATCACCAATTTTTAGCCTGTCGTCGGCTGCAATCTCCTGCATTGTAAAGGGCGGGATAAAGTAGGATGGCGAAGTAGGGTCCTTACTAAACAGATATGACACACGTTCTGTTAATTCAGCGCCATGTTTGGCTGAGGCATAGAACGGGACTTCTGTTCTATCGGGCCAGTAAAAGACACGTAAATCATCAATACCAGCAACATGATCTGAATGGGTGTGGGTAATCAGGACAGCGTCAATCTTCTCCAGCTCATGCGGCAAAAGCTGATTACGAATATCAGGCCCAGCATCAACAAGAATGGTGGTTGTCTCCGAGCGAACAAGGAGTGCACATCGCTGACGTCTATTCTTTGGCTCATTGGGATCGCACGTGCCCCACCCTGCTCGGCCAAGGCACGGAATGCCAACCGACGTGCCACATCCAAGCATTGTAATGGTGAGCGCGCTACTCATTATGACGACCTCATCTTGGTAAAAAGATTATAGGTATTCTGTTTTGTCTGTGCCGCCATATCGTGGCTTGTCATATTATGGACGTCTGCAAGCTTTGTGAGCACATGGCGTGTATGCGCTGGCTCATTCGTCTTGCCACGGTGCGGCATTGGCGCAAGATAGGGCGAATCTGTTTCAACAAGGATGCGATCTGTGGGCGCGGCAGCTGCGATAGCCCGTAGCTCATCTGATTTATTAAAGGTTAGAATACCAGAAAAGCTTAAATAGAATCCAATATCTAGCGCGCGTTGAGCCAACTCAGGGCCTGAACTAAAACAATGCATAACACCGGTAAAAGCGCCTTTTGCCATTTCTTCTTCGAGAAGCGCTGCCATATCATCATCTGCATCACGTGAGTGCACAACGATAGGTGTTCCTGTTCGGCGTGCTGCCTCTATCTGAACGCGGAAGCTATCAGCCTGCATCTGCCGGGGGGCTGTCTCATAAAAATAATCAAGTCCTGCTTCCCCAATCGCAACACAGCGCGGATGGTCCGCAGCGGCAAGGATAGCCTCAAGATTGCAGGCATCAGGCTCATTTTCAGCCTCATGGGGGTGAATGCCAGCGCTAAACCAGACATTTGAATAGGTATCTGCAATTTTGCGCGGCGCGTCGCTTGTGCTGAGCTTTACACCAATCGTAATGATTTCATCAACGCCTTGGGTGGCGGCGCGTGCAATCACATCATCCAGTTGATCGGCAAATTGAGGATAATCAAGATGCGCGTGGGAATCGATAAAAGACAGGCGCTCGGTCATGCCCCCTCTCCTTCAGGCTCCTGATAGCGCGGGAAAACACCTTGTGGTTTTTCAATTGCTATACCAGATGTGAGCCGTGCACGTCCTGCTATATGCTCAAAGCCGCGCGCGTCATCTGGTACCATTAACTGGTCCAACAGCTTAGCGGCTGACTGGGGCATTACAGGCTGAACCAAAATAGCGATTTGGCGGATTGTTTCCACAATGACAGCCAACACTTCACCCATCCGGTTAATATCAGTCTTTTTCAACGCCCATGGTGCTTGTGTATCAATATAGCGGTTGGCAGCTGCAATAACGTCCCATATCAGGCGCAACCCTTCATGAAAGGCCTGTTGGTCAAATTCTGCGCGTACCTTTTCCAGCAATCCGTCAGCAGCAGCCAGCAATTCAGCGTCATCACCGGAAATATCGGCGGGAAGTGCCGGCATAATACCATCACAGTTTTTCACAACCAGAGATAAGGTGCGCTGCGATAAATTACCAAGATCATTGGCAAGATCGCTATTTGTGCGCGCAATCATCGCTGTTTCAGAAAAATCACCATCACGGCCGAACGGTACTTCACGCAGCAAAAAATACCGCGTCTGATCAAGTCCATATTTATCAATGAGAGCCAGAGGGTCTATCACATTACCAATAGATTTAGAAATCTTCTCGCCTTCATTGGTCCACCAGCCATGTGCAAAAACACGTTTTGGCAAAGGCAAGCCAGATGCCATTAAAAAGGCAGGCCAATAGACAGCATGGAAGCGCAGAATATCCTTGCCAACCATATGTAAATCACACGGCCAATAGGTTGAGTAGTCAGCGCCATCATTCTGCCAGTCGAGCGCTGTTAGATAATTGGTTAGCGCATCCAGCCAGACATACATCACATGATCATCATCATTGGGAACAGGAACGCCCCAATCGAAGGTTGTGCGGCTGATAGACAAATCCTTCAGCCCGCCTTTCACAAAGCTCCTAATTTCGTTTAGGCGTCCAGCAGGCGCGATAAAATCAGGATGGGCTTCGTAATAATCTAGCAAAGGCTGCTGCCATTCTGACAACGCGAAGAAATAGGATGGCTCTTCGACCCATTCTACAGGAGCCCCGGTTGGCGCCTTACCATCAACCAGCTCAGTTTCAGTGAAAAAAGCCTCATCGCGCACTGAATACCAGCCAGCATATTTATCAAGTCTGATATGACCTTTTTCTAACAGCATATTCCATATATGGCGGCATGATTCATAATGCCGCGGTTCGGTTGTACGAATAAACTGGTCATTTGAAAAATTCATGGCCGAGGTAAGATCACGGAAATTCTGCGATACCGTATCGGTAAAGGATTGAGGCGCAACACCGGCTTTCTCGGCAGCATCCTGAACTTTCTGACCATGCTCATCTGTACCTGTTAAGAACATAACATTATAGCCATCAAGGCGCTTGAACCGCGCGAGCACATCACAGGCAAGCGTCGTATAGGCATGCCCGATATGCGGCTTGTCATTTACATAATAAATAGGTGTGGTCAGATAGTAGGTCGGAGACATTTTTTCACTTCACTTTACAGAATATAACTAGTGATAATCATAGTTCCGAAACTCGAAATAGATGTCACCGATAAAATTTTACCATAATGGGCGTAATCTCACGACCCCGCTTGTGATTATAGTTCTAGGAAGGGCTTTGGCTATTGATTTTATGAAAAAAGCGCGACATTACAGCCCCCATATCCAGATAGAGTCGCTCTGTCCTGTTAATCTCTTCAATAAACTCTTGATGAAGGCTGCTCAAAAACTGTGCCGAGTGACGCTCAGCAAGCGCTGCAACGGTTCTCTGGATGAAAGGAACTGAGGTAAAGAGTTGGTTATCAGTGGCGTGATAGGATGGGACGGCGGCGTTAAGCGCGGCAGCAGCAATGACTTTATCAAATAAAAATAAGGCTGCTTTGCGCATCGGGCCTGCCTTCTGGCCTTGCGGTCCCCATTTTTCGGCAATCGCCATCATGTCAGCATCAGGCGCTCTTTTGCTGGCAAGCAAGGTGCAACTTGCTTCAAATAAATCAACAGCGCCTGTATCAGCTAATGCTTGCGCCTTGCCAGGAGCGCCCTCACTTAATTGAACCAGCAAGGATAGCTGACCTTCATCAGCCTCTGGATAGAGCTGTCTCATCACACGCATAGATTCATCAAACAAGAGCGGTGATAAGGGGGCAAGAATACAACGGGAGCGAATAGTGGGTAGCACCTGACCAAGACGAGATGCCAGCACAAAAAGAATGGTCTTCTCTGGCGGTTCTTCTAACGTTTTAAGCATCGCATTTGCGCCATTCCTATTAATGTCATCAAGACTATCAATAATCGCAATCCGCCATCCTGCCCGCGCAGCGCTCAAGCTGAAAAAGGCAGGAAGCTCTCGTACCTGTTCTATTTTTATCTGACCTGATTTGTTTTTCTCATCACTTTCAGCAGACAATGTTAGCAAATCAGGATGGGTTCCCGACATCACAAGTCGCACATCGCTATCATCTTCAGAAAGACTGAACACCGAAGCAGCTGAAGGAGCTGCCACCTCACCAAACATGGACAGGTTGTTATCGTCAGGCCGACTAAGCAGCCATGCCGCCAAATACTGTGCTAGTTTTGCCTTCCCAATCCCTTCAGGGCCGGAAAGAAGCCATGCGTGATGAAGCCGGTTTTCATCAAAAGCTGTTATAAATTGAGAAATGAAATCCTGATGTCCTTCGAGCGGAGATAACTGAAAAGGATTGTTAGGATCATTCTGCATGCGCTGGCACACTTCCCGCCGGTGCTGTTATCTGCAGATAGTCTTTTATAGCGTTACGGACATGCTTATCTGTTTCATCCGGGGTGCCGCTTGCATCAACAACAACAAACCTATCTGAAAAACGCGTCGCCAGAGATAAAAACCCCTCTCTGACCTTAGCATGAAAGGCGCTGCCCTTCTCTTCAAACCGACTTTCAGAGTCAGCGCTGCTATCTGACCGAATTTTTGCTCTTTCAAGCCCCTGCTCGACGGACACATCAAGCAGGAATGTGATATCAGGCGTTAGTCCGGCGCAGGCAAATTCATGCAAAGCTTCAAGTGATGCGATATCAATCTGATGCGCAAGCCCCTGATACACATAGGTCGAATCAACAAACCTATCACAAATCACAATTGCATCACGCAACAAGGCCGGCTGGATCACTTTTGCGATATGTTCTGCGCGTGCTGCAACCATAAGCAACGCTTCTGTTTCAGGCAGAAACTTATCAGCTGAGCCAGTGACCAGCATGTCACGAATAGCTTCGGCCTGCTTGGTGCCGCCTGGCTCTCTTGTGCGAATGATCTCGCGCGCCGGAAAGGCACTCCCTAGATAATCAACAAGACGTTTAGCCTGTGTTGACTTCCCGCTTCCCTCACCGCCCTCTAGCGATATAAAAAGGCCTGTCATTACCCCGATATCCTTCTTATTCTTCGACAGGTTCTGCTGGCGCGCCAAAGACAAGATATTTTACGGCTTCAAATAATCTATCAATTGCGCCTAACTGACGAACATCACTTCCAGCAACAAGCTGAATACGATCTTCTAATTTGCCGTCAATTTCAACGTTCAGATGGCCAATAACCTGACCTTTGCTAATAGGGGCTGGAACAGGATCTGACCAACTCGTAGATATTTTTGTCTTGGCGCGTTGAACACGTGATAAAACACGTCGCAACGGTTTTTCAATAACCAGCGCTACATTCGGCTGTGTTCCAAGCCACACATCAGCCTGAACTAACACTTCGTTGGCAGCAAAAAAGTCATATAGTTTGAACTCTCTGAAAATAAAATCGACAAGACGACGTGATTCAGACGCCCTCTCTTTTTTAGATTCCATACCGTTCAACACTATTACAACGCGCTGAGAGCCGCGAAGCGCTGAGGCAACTAGCCCATAACCTGATTCCTCAGTATAGCCTGTTTTCAACCCATCAACGCCATTATTCGACGCATTCTTGCCATAAAGAAGGGGGTTTCTGTTATCTTGCTTGATATTGTTGAGAGTGTATCTTTTCTGAGAAAAAATCGGATAAAGTTGTGGATAGGTTTCAGCAGGAAAATCTTTGATAAGCGCGGTTGCCAGAAGATTTAAGTCATAGGCTGTTGTCGTCAAATCTGGATGAGGCCAGCCTGTTGCATTGGCAAACACTGTATTCGTCATACCGAGCTTCTGAGCCGTGATATTCATTTCAGCCACAAAATTCGCTTCGGTTCCTGAAATACCCTCTGCTAGTGCCACAGCGGCGTCATTTCCAGATTGAATGATAATTCCGTGTAGCAGCTCATCAAGCGTTACAGATGAGCCAACATCTAGAAACGAGCGGGAACCGCCCATTTTCCATGCTTTTTCCGACACTAAAAATCTATCTTCAAGAGACAGACTCCGTTCGGAAACTCTAGAAAAGGCAATATAAATCGTCATGATTTTTGCCATAGATGCAGGTTTCATCGGCGTTCGCGCGTTCTTTTCAAGAAGCACCTGCCCTGTAGCAAAATCTGTTACATATGCCTGTTTTGCACTTGTAGGCACCGCTACGCCGTCGGCCGCCTGAGCAGACGTCATGCATAAAAAGGCCAGAGATATAATCGTTAACAGTAGCCAAGACATCCTATTTTCTGACTTTGCCATTGTCATGCCTCTTATCTGTATTTTCATGTTATAAACGCCTTCTAGACCGACAAAAAGGGTAGCTAAATTCTAATGCCTGACCACACCAAAGCAATCGGCTGTGAGCAGCTTTAACAATACCCTACTTAGATAAAAAGTTCAAAAAATGGCAGCATGAACCCGCCAGATTATCCGCCCTACTCGACAACAATCTTGGCGCCATTGAAGCCTCTCTGGTAAATCGCGTTTAATACTCTATCCGCTTCAGCAACATCAGAAAGTGGTCCCAAACGGCTTCGGAAGAAATTCTGGCCACCAGTTTGGGCTTGGGAGACTTCTCCTACCGCAATATCCTGAACAGTATTAAGAACGTTTAGGGCATTGATCTCACTATGAAATGCCCCAATCTGAACCCATAAGTCGGTTGTTTGAGGGTTTGTTACCAGCACTTCGCCAGACCGAACACTTGCTAGCAAATCAACAGCAGACTCGCCTGCTTGTGGTTTAACTGCCGTAGCCCTTGTTGTGCGCGCTGTCAGAGAAACTACCGGTTTTTTAACCGCATTTGTTGGTGGACTTTCTAATTTTTCAGCGCCAAGAAGAGGAAATTCTCCGGCCTTGGCAAATTTTTCATGTTGCAGACTAAGCTCAGTAAGTACCTGAACCCGCACCCGTGCAATACCCTGCTCCTTAAAGCCAAGCAGACGCGCCCCTGCCCGGCTCATATCAATAATACGACCTGAAACATAAGGGCCTCTGTCATTAATACGTACAACAATAGATTTACCGATATCAAGATTGGTCACTCTCACGATAGACGGCATTGGCAGGGTTTTATGGGCAGCAGAAATAAGAGACGGATCAAAAATCTCGCCGTTAGCCGTTAGCTTGCCAGCAAATTCATCGCCGTACCACGAAGCAATACCTGTTTCATCATAGGTCAGGTCACGTTCTGGGTAATACCACACGCCGCCAATTTTATAGGGGTTGCCGACCTTATAATGCGGTGCAGCAACAACACTCGGCACAACAACAGGAGTCTCTTTGTTTTCACGTTGGTATTTTTGTGTGAGGTCAATCGCCAGTTCTGCTGTTGAACATGCCCCCAAAAATAATGAGCCGACAAGAATAAGACTAAACCGGTAACTGGCAGGCAGGAACAGACCCAGAAACCACTTATTAGACATTATTTGAGTTCTCATTTGAGGTAACCTTCACAGTATTAACATTTGTTTTTCACCAGTATTTTTTACAGATTACCGATATGCGATATCATCAGCTAATGTGCCAACCGCAATAGCAAAATAATTAGACCTGTTCCATTTCAGAATATTGTCATAATTCCGATAAGCCAGAAAAGCACGGCCGTCTGATTTGGCCGGCACAACAAGCCGAGATGTTAGATTCCGTTTTGGTAGGGGGCTACCATCAGCCGAGGTTATGCCGAGGGCGCGCCATTCATCCATTGTCTTTTTTGTTTTTGCTTTGGACAAGCTGGCAGCATCCAGTCCCGCCGGCACTTTTACTTCGCGTCCCCAGGTAAGATCGTCACGCCATCCAACAGAGCTTAAATAATTTGCAATAGACGCAAATACATCATTTTGGGTTGTCCAGATATCACGGCGACCATCACCATCCCAGTCAGTCGCATAACTCAGAAAGCTAGAGGGCATAAACTGGCTCTGACCCATGGCGCCTGCCCATGACCCTTTCATATCGGCAGGTTTAATATGTCCTTCTTGAAGAATTGTGAGCGCATTCAGCAGCTCTTTTCTAAAATAAGCTGAACGCCGGCCATCATATGCAAGCGTTGCAAGGGCAGCCACAACTGAGAATCCGCCCGTATGTTGGCCAAAATTTGTCTCAATACCCCAGAGCGCCACAATAAAGCGCGGTTGAACACCGTATTTTGCCGATACCTCTGCCAGAATATCTTTATGCTCTTCGATGCGAATGCGGGCCTTTTTCGCCCGTGTCCCTGATACAACTTTTTGCAAATAGGTCGATAGCGTTAACGTGAATTCTGGCTGATTCCTGTCAAGTTCAATAATCCGGGCTATCGGAGCCACATTCTGAAAGGCTTCATCAAACAGAGAGGCTGAGATACCCTTTGCAACAGCCTCGGTGCGCAAATTACTGCGCCAGGAATCAAACTCTTCAGCTTTCACATGAAATGAAAGACCAACAAGAAGAGAGACGGCAAGCCATAAACGTAAACTGAATAAAACAAGGAAGCGCATCTTTTGACCTATCTGTTATGTGTTTTGCACCGGATACTGACTGACCGATAGATTACCCTAATCATTATGCTGGCCTACAATTAGCATCGTCACCAAAAAAAATACCCACTCAGGCTGCCTCTATAATACAACATTCGATATTAGATAAAGGTAGTTTTTGTAGGCGTTCCCTCTAATGACTACAATATATTGTGTTATAATAACTTAATTCGGCGGCGCTTACAGTTCAACAGAGAATTTACGAAATACTGCAATCAGAGGCAGAAATTCACTATTACAAGATTTTAGGCGCGAAATTCTATTCGTGAGAACGTAAAACAGACATTGACTTGATCCTGATGTTGTTTTAATCAAATTCTTCCGCAAAGTTGGTTTTGCACAACATTAACTTGTTTGTGCTTTACGAGCGCACCTTAGGCATTATGGAGGGGTGGCAGAGCGGTTGAATGCACCGGTCTTGAAAACCG
>DGJU01000029.1 GCA_002387605.1 Alphaproteobacteria bacterium UBA4588
TTTTAGTGATTCATTGAATTGCACCTAAAAGACAACTGATAGTGGTTAACACTGTCAAAGACTGATCTGTGTAATTGTCTATGTATATATACGTGTGGCAGGGGGGTGGTTCATGCCCACCCACACTGATGTACAAACTGACGCACAGAATGTGCCTGTTGACTGTGAGTAACTGATACGTAAACTGGCTGTAATGCTTATGTAGCTGTTCATGAAAGTGCCTAGTGGAGGAATCTACAGTAGCCCCGGGGCACCATTACTTCATGTACATCACTGATATGTAAGCATTTATTGTGCTAACAGGTCAGGTGACGTACAGAATGACCTTTAGCACTCAATCTTTCGCATCCACTTAGCCAGTATATCCACGGTATAGCCTTTACCATAGGCATGACCAATACCTGTTGTTGTCCATCCGCCTATAGCGTCAATGATGTCTGATGGACATTCTACCGCCCTTAAACGGTCTCTAAGGCTATGCCTCAATCCATGCACAACGTAGCCATTGCCAATGGTTAATTTCATCCATTTATTCAAAGCTGCACTTGCTGAGTTAGCATTACATATCCTGCCGTCACAGTAGCGGGGGAAAGCATAACTACTATCATGCTGTTGTAGCCTTCTCGCTGCCCACAGAGATGCGCCAACCAAAGGTATATGCCTCGCACTTCCTTTAGTCTTCAAACGCCTCCACGAGTGAGGTTGAAGGTTTATATACGGGATAGGAGCATCAAGGATGATGTCATCTTTATGCAACCCAGCAGCCTCTGATAGTCTCATGCCAGTGTCACTGATAATGGCAAGCAACCAGCGCATTTCATCATCTGCTTTGACACAGGCTTGCTGCAATTTGATTAGCTTTTCTGGAGGTATAGGCTGTCTATCTTGGCTGTCATCTTTCTCTGGCATGTAGGTCTTGGCAAACCCATTAGCACCGTCAATGCCATACTCCTGCATAACAAGGTTGATGATAGACCTGACAGACCCAAAGATGCGTTTGACACTTCCAAGAGCAAGTCCTTTATCAAACAGGTAATCACGAAAGGCAGCGGCGTCAGATGATGAGTATGAGGTGATGGGCCTATTTCCCAATGCTTTTGATACATATCGTCCGTTACGCCTAGCAGCACGAACAAAAGTCTGGCTGTCATTGTTGGCTTTTAGACGAAGATACATATCAACAGATTCCATCATCGTTGGGCTGTTATCATCTGCATCATCGTTGTCATCAATAACAAGATGTAATGCTGGCACATCCATCTTCTGCAATCTGAGACCATGCCAGTAATCATCTAGCTTCTGACTGATGGACTGAGCAGACCGAATAGCTGCTTTAGATGACTTTGTCCGAAGACTAATGCTGACCCTGTCACTGCGGTAATGCTGCTTTACGTCAGCAGGAACACGCCTGACAAAGTGATAAACACCATAGCGAACACGGATATATGAGGATTGATTGTACGTCATTCTGTACGTCACCTGACCTGTTAGCACAATAAATGCTTACATATCAGTGATGTACATGAAGTAATGGTGCCCCGGGGCGGACTCGAACCACCGACACGCGGATTTTCAATCCGCTGCTCTACCAACTGAGCTACCAGGGCATCATAACATTATATGGCGGATGGTAACGGGCCTCAAGACGGACCCTGCCATATATTCGTGAACCCGATTATATACCGATTGAATGGGGGGATGTCCAGCCTCTAAACTATGTGGTTTAGCTAAGAGTTGGATCTTTGTCAGCTTGCGCCAGAAGGGCGTCTAAATCACTATCATCTGCGCCTTCATGAGCGGGGATGGCATAATCACCCATCAGCCAGCGACCAAGGTCTGCCTGAGCGCACCGGCGCGAACAAAAGGGGGAATGCGGTTTAACCGCCTCAGCCTTACAAATTGGGCAGCCCACTTTTTTAGGAGATTTTTTCCCACGACTAACAAGTGTGAGATGTGGGGCATCAGCCGCCGGCTTATCTGTCATCTGAAAAGGTCTCGCTAGCTTATCCGTCTCGGGGCAATTTATAGGGGCATTCAGAGTGTCCGCCGCACTGCGTCCTGTCAAGTCAGGCACTGCCAACACCCCTGCCAACACCCGCCTTGGCGCTTCATGTCAGCCTATCATTTGTGTGAGCGGCATGCGCCCATGACGAATTTTCATCTCTAGCAACCCTGATGCGGTAAAGCCAATAATGTCCGGATGGCGCGGGTCAGTTGCCGCCACCTTGCGAAGCGCGCCTTCAATTTCTTTTTGCCGGCCTTTGCTCACCCGCGGAAGGTCGATGATAATTCTACCAGAAAGCTGGCGCAGCCGAAGCGCTGCAATGATCTCAGCCAGAACATCGCCTGCAAGCTCGCTCGGGCCCAGCTTGGACGCCGCTGAATCAACATCTATCATGACAGCTGTTCTGGTTGGCTCAATCCATAATACAGCCCCATTACTGCAGATATGGCTTTCAGATAAAGCTGTTTCCGCCTGAAGTTCTGCCTCATCTACATCTATTTGTTCAGCAAGGCTGACTGTTATGTCGGGATAAAGCAATTCTGTCTGTTCGACAAAATCTCTGCCGCGATACAAACAATGCGGGACAGTCTCATCGCTCGAAACCTTATGGTCCTGCCATGCGCTCAATAGCGCTTTTGCCTCGACTTCAATCAAATGCTGTTGGTTGATAAGCGTTTTAAAACCAGCGCGCCGGACAATATAACAGGCACCTTCTGGCAGAGGGGGTAGGCACTCAAGAAGCGTCGCCTTTTGAGCTTCGGACAGGCTATCAGATTGTTTTTTTGAAAGCCGCAGGGAAAGACCATCGCCTGCATCAAGGTTTATCAGGATAAATCTGCCAGCTAATTGACGCCCAAAACTTGCCTGAACCGGTTTATCGGCGCGTGCGTCAGCTGTAATGGTCACTGGTACCATCTGGCCACTATCCAGTTTTCCGCTCTCTTCAGCTGTATTGCTTTGTGTTTTGCTGTCATGAATCTGAAAGCTGATGGGTATATCATCCGCAATCATGGCAGTCAGCCGGCGATGTTGTTCATGCCGCTGTGTAATCCGTGCCAGATGATGCGCGCCAAGATGCGGGTTGTTTGTTGCCCGCCAGAATTCGCATAAATGCGGGCCTGAAAACAGCGCGGCCCAGCGCGGGGCCTCCTTGTTATCAACACAAAGCCTATCAGGTAAAAGGCGGGGATTTTGTTTCATGTTAAAGTCCTATTTGCATCAGCAAAGCGAAAGCCGCCTGCCATAAGCATTCCAGCAAGGCGATGAATATCAAGGCCAACAATATTACTATAAGAGCCTGAAATCTGGCGAATAAAAATAGCCGCCTGCCCCTGAATAGCGTAGCCGCCAGCTTTGCCCTGCCATTCACCGCTCATCAGATAGGCCTGTTTATCGCGGAGCGAAAGCCGGCGAAACCCAACCTTGCTCTGCGAGAGGCATGTATGCACACCTCCCCCTGACGAGAGAAGACAGATACCGCCATAAACCCGGTGCTGACGTCCCGACAGAAGCGATAGGCATTTATCTGCCTCAGCATCAGTCTCTGTCTTGGGCAGGATGCGTAGACCGCATGCCACCACTGTATCTGCTGCCAGAATGAAGGTATTTTGAGCAAGCTCGGGCTGTCGGTGCAACACCGCATCTGCTTTTTCACGCGCCATACGCATCGCATAAGCGCCTGGCCGCTCACCCTTATGAGCGGTCTCATCGATATCTGCAGCTATGATTTGGTGAGGCGTAGCGCCGGCTTGTGCAAGAAGCTGAACGCGGCGCGGCGATGCTGAAGCCAGCACAAGCTGGCAGCCATCCGGAGGAAGAAGCGCAGTGGTCACATCTTTCTCCCCCTCATTACACAGCAATGGGCATGCCGCATGAATAATGCTGTCGCCTCGGCTCGGCTTATTTGAAACGGAATGTAATACGCCCTTTGGTAAGGTCATAAGGTGTCATTTCAACATTCACCTTATCACCTGCCAGAACCCTGATGCGGTTCTTGCGCATTTTGCCGCTGGTATGAGCCAGCACTTCGTGATCATTGTCCAGCTTGACGCGGAACATGGCATTTGGCAGCAACTCGGCTACCGTGCCCGAAAATTCAATTACGCCTTCTTTGGCCATAAATCTCTATCCATTGTGGTAAATCTCTGCCCTTAGACATGATGAATTTCACATAAAAGGTCAAGTTTTTTACGCAGTGCTTCCAAAAACCTGCGTTAATTGTGTGGCAATCTTGTCACGAATGAGCTTGTAACTCTCTAGGGTCGCAGCCCTGTTGCGCTCTGATATTTGCGGTGGTTCAACCGGCCAGTAATCATGGCGAACACGCCCATCACTCCAGTCTGTTACAAAATCGCGGGCCTCTGAGGAAAAAGAGATAATATGGGTAAAATCATCCGCAGACAGGCCCTCAAAATCTCGTGGCTCATGTTCTGTCACATTGATACCCAATTCATCCAAGACTGCCATCGCAAACCCGTCTGGCGCGCCAACACGCACCCCGCATGACATGACGTTAAGATGGGCCGCAACTTTCAGCTGGCGAAACAGCGCTTCTGCAATCACCGACCGAACAGCGTTTTGCGTGCAAACAAATAATATAGCACCAGATGACATCTTTATCCCTTCAAGGTCATAACATAAACGAGCGTAAACAGCCGTCTGGCTGTCTGAACGTCAATTTCAACATAATTACTCAACCGCTCTTGTAGCACATCTGCCCCTTCGTTATGGAGCGCCCGGCGGCCCATATCAATCGCCTGAATCTGAGACGGCGAACGTGTGCGGATAGCATCATAATAGCTCGTGCAGACCTGATTATAGTCACGGATGATACGACGAAAAGGCCCCAACGCCATAACAAAGCCACTCATGGTGGCAGCAAGCTCATCACGTACATCAAAATAGATATGCCGGTTATCTGTCTTCAAATGGAGATGATAAGGGCCTTTGGCATCGATAACAGAAAATAAATTATCATCAAGCAGGTCATAAATGGCAACAGCTTGCTCATGCAGCCTGTCATGCGAAACCGGCTTGCTGGCATCCTGTGCTATCTGCACATGGGTCAGGCGTTCTTGTGACGCTTGCGCGTCAGGCTCGTCTATCATAGACCTCACGCTTGCTTAATTGTTAAAAACTGTCAATGGCGTTAACAGGCTAGCCAACAGCCTGTCTAATCTTTTCAATCCAGCCATTAATCAGAACCGGATGCTGCTTCCATGCTGCCCTATTGACGGCAAGACGTGATGTAATGGTGGTGATTTCTTCAACCTCAACAAGCCCGTTTGCAATCAGCGTTGAGCCTGTTTCAACAAGGTCAACAATCCGCCGACACAAGCCCATTGATGGCGCCAATTCCATAGCGCCATTAAGCTTTATACATTCTGCCTGAACCCCGCGGCGGGCAAAATGCCGTGCTGTGACTTTCGGATATTTTGTTGCAACCCGCACATGAGACCAGCTACGTGGGTCCTCTGTCTCGGCAAGATGGGCTTCGCTTGCCACGACCATTCTGCATGCCCCAATACCCAAATCAACAGGCGCGTAAATTTCAGGATGGTCGAATTCCATCAGCACGTCTGAGCCAGCAATTGCAATATGGGCAGCGCCATAAGCAAGGAAGGTTGCCACGTCAAAGCTGCGTACCCTGATAATATCGATATTGTCATGGTTCGTAACAAAGCTCAGACGCCGATCGTCTGAATCAAAAAAAGCAGCTTCCGGCTCTAAGCCTGCACGCGCCAGAACAGGCAGAACCTGCTTGAGGATGCGGCCCTTTGGCAAGGCAAGCACTAGTTTAACATCATTATTCTGTGACATATCGCCCATTTATATTCCTGCTTATCGGCACAAGGATAAGCTGTTCACCTTATGAATTATTATTCCGAATGGTCTGGCCGGGCAAAACTTGGATGAGGCTCAGCTAGATCGCGCACGATAATCATGATGCTGGAGACCTCAAGCTGAATCCCGCCACCGCCTGAAAATACCAGCACAATGTGTTGTGCGGTTTTGTCATACTCTATTGCCAGCAAATTGTAAAATTGGGTTTTATCCGCTGTCATGCCACGGGTGCGAACAGCGCCGACGCTGCCAAATTTTACACCGCACATGCACCGCATCTGTTGGCCAGCATCCGGCAGGTCCCAGCAATAGCGATTTGCAACCAGCATGAAGGTGTTTTCGGCCTTATCATAGGCCATATCCGCACCCGAAATAAGAGCGTCCTGCAATAACGCCGACAACATCTCAACATCATCACTGCTCTGGGCGTGAAGTTTCAGCGCAGACATCTCGCCTGTTTTATCAGATATATCTGTGTTATCAGCGGATCGCTTACCAGCCATCGACCAATACTCCTCTACCCGGATACTAGCTTTGGTGAATGCGGCGCAGACGCGCACCGCACGCACCCAATTTTGTTTCTAACCCAGCATAGCCTCTATCCAAATGATAAATGCGGCTTACGCTTGTTGTTCCGGTTGTTGCGAGCCCGGCAAGCACCAATGAAACTGACGCCCGTAAATCAGTTGCCATAACAGGCGCTGGCAGCAGCGCGTCTTTCCCTCTGATAATAGCTGTTCTACCATCAACAGAAATATCAGCGCCCATTCGCACCAGTTCAGGCACATGCATAAACCGGTTCTCAAAGATGGTTTCTGAAATCTGCGATACCCCTTCTGCAAGACACATCATCGCTGTAAATTGTGCCTGCAAATCGGTGGGAAATCCGGGATAAGGCTGGGTTTCAACATTCTGCGCCTGATAGCGGCCATTGGCTGAAACAGTGACAAAATTATCACCAATATCAATACCAACTCCTGTCTGACGCATAACATCAAACAGAACATCAAGATGATGCGGGATGATATCACGTACCGTCAGGCTTCCGCCTGTCATTGCCGCTGCCATAATAAAGGTTCCGGCTTCTACTCTGTCTGCAACAACCCGGTGGGTTGCTGTGCTGAGCGATGCAACACCTTCGATTGTCAGCGTATCTGTTCCCTGCCCCGTAATACGGGCGCCCATTGCATTGAGGCAGTCTGCCAAATCAATAATTTCTGGCTCACGGGCCGCATTGACGATCTGGCTGGTACCAGATGCGCAGGCAGCTGCCATCATGGCATTTTCGGTTGCCCCAACTGATACAAATGGAAAGACTATTTTATTTCCGGTGAGGCCCTTTGGCGCGCGCGCCTGAATATAACCATCGGCAAGCTCAACAGTTGCCCCCAATTTTTGCATTGCACGAATATGTAAATCAACCGGCCGGGTTCCAATCGCACACCCACCAGGCAAAGAAACCCGCGCCTCACCATACCGCGCCAGAAGCGGGCCAAGAACGAGAATAGACGCGCGCATCTTGCTAACCAAATCATATGGCGCATCCATATTGGTTGCAGGACCGCTCATACTTACCCGGCCATCCTGAAACCCGATATCCAAGCCGTGATGAGCGAGAAGCTCAATCATCAGGCGCGTATCAGCAAGGTCTGGCACATGGGTAAGGGTTAATGTGCCATCACACATCAGTCCGGTTGCAAGCAGTGGCAGGGCTGCATTTTTCGCGCCGCTGACATAAATATCACCGTGCAGCGGAATACCGCCTTCAATTTCCAGACCATCCATTTCAAGACTACCCATTATCTATGCCATCTTGGCGTCATTATTTTGGCTCGCTTCGTGCACGCGCCTGTTGCTTGCGTTTGCGTAAATTTGCTCTTAATGCCGTTTCTAACCGAGCTTCGCGCTCGTTACCAGTGCCTTTACTCGTATCCCTGCCGCCATTACCGCTAATATCGCTATTGGTTATTTTCTTATTCTTGCCTGCCTGCCCGGGCGTTGAGCCTTCATTCACCTGCGCGCCTGATTTCTCATCATCATTCATTGTCGTTTTTAATACCTTCTTATCATAGCAAAACAACACAACATCTCTTTCATGGTGAGAGATGCCCCCTTCGATCAAGGAGATATATCCAGTGATGTCTTTGCTTGTTCGGACATATGAATTATGCCCTACTATGTGAAAGACATCTACAAAAAGACTGCAGAATAAAAGCTCGGCTATCCTATTCTGCTTTTATTCTATGGTTTATGACGGACGAATAGCGAAAGTATCTGTTTTATGACGAGCTCACCCATTCGAATTAAAGCATTCCTTCCGCTGCTTCTTATTGTAGGTCTTGTCAGCTTTTTTCTTTTTGGCGGACAGCAGTTTTTTTCCTTCACGACATTGGCACTACATTATGGCGATTTAAAAGCATTTGTGGCGCAGCATTATGGCCTTGCTGCAGGATTATTCTGTCTTGTCTATGTCGCATCAGTTGCGCTCTCTCTGCCCATTGCCCTGCTTTTGACGCTGGCCGGCGGCGCCTTGCTTGGCTGGGCGGCGATAGTACTGATTATTTTATCCGCAACTGCCGGCGCCAGCATTCTGTTCATTGCAGCGCGCACATTATTATCAGCCTTCTTGCGAAAGCGTATTGGCAAGTTTCTGAGCGCCCTTGAAGATGGCTTTCGCAAAGATAGCTTTTCTTATTTGCTGGCGCTTCGGCTGATACCTGTTGCGCCGTTCTGGGTTGTGAATATCGTGCCTGCCTTTGTTGGTATGGCGCTTGGGCCTTTTGCCCTTGCAACGGGGATTGGGATTATTCCGGGGACAGTTGTTTATGTCTCACTTGCCCGCGGCTTTGATATTGTCCTTGCCCGCGGTGAGGTGCCTGATTTAGCAACTCTTACGCAATGGTCTGTTGTTGGGCCACTGATTGCTCTTGGCGTATTAGCGCTCATCCCGCCTGTCTGGCGGCGTCTTCAGGTGCGCCGGAAAAACACTTAAATAATAACGCTCCCTAACCATAAAGGCATGCCATGACCAGCACATCCCCGTCTGTTATCTCAACAGATATTTGTATTATTGGCGGCGGTTCGGGCGGACTATCTGTTGCAGCAGGAGCTGTGCAGATGGGCGCTGAGGTTACGCTTATAGAAAAAGCAGCGATGGGCGGCGACTGCCTCAATACAGGATGCATTCCATCAAAAGCGCTGCTGGCGGCTGCCAAAGCTGCTTATACAGCCAACGGACAACCCGCCATGGGCATTACCGCATCATCGCCGCCACAGATTGATTTTGCCGCTGTAAAAGACCATGTGGATGAGGTGATTTCCGGTATTGCACCGCATGATTCAGTTGCCCGTTTTGAAGGTCTAGGGGTTCGTGTTCTAACCGGTACTGCGCGATTTTCTGGCCCAGCAGAGGTAATAGCAGAAACAGAAAATGGGACTGTTAAGATTACCGCCCGCTATATTGTGATTGCAACCGGCTCCCAGCCTTGGATACCGCCAATTACCGGTCTGAGCGATACGCCTTTTTATACCAATGAGACAATTTTTAACCTGCGCGATGCGCCAGAACATCTGATTATTATCGGCGGTGGCCCGATTGGTATTGAAATGGCACAAGCCCATATCCGGCTTGGCTGCCGGGTGAGTGTTATTGAGCCATTTGCCCTGATGGGCCGCGATGATCCTGACCTCTCCGGAGCGCTGATTGAGATGCTAGAAGCTGAAGGCATTGGCTTTTATCGCGGCGCACAGATTGAGACTGTTGCACATGCTGGCTCATCTGTTCATGTCACGCTTGAAACAGGTCAGACACTCGCAGGCAGTCATCTTCTTGTTGCTGTCGGGCGGCGGGCAAATGTTGCGGGGCTCGCTCTTGAAACAGCCCGCATCACTGCCTCAGACCGCGGCATCACAACCGATGAGCGTCTGCGGACATCTAACCGCCGTGTCTTTGCGATTGGCGATGTTGCTGGACGTCACCAATTCACCCATATGGCAGGTTACCATGCCGGCATCGTCATTCGGAATATGCTGTTCAGGCTTCCTGCCAAGCTTGATAATCGTGCTGTGCCGTGGGTGACCTATACCGACCCTGAACTGGCGCATACGGGGATCAGCAAAGCTGATGCAGAAACGCAATATGGCGCAGCCGCGCTCACAATAACCGACTGGCCATTGAGCGAAAATGACCGAGCGCGGGCTGAGCGAAAGACGGGCGGAATGGTGCGCGTTATCACTGATAAGCGGGGGCGTATTCTTGGCGCCTCTATCCTTGCCCCGCATGCAGGCGAGATGATTCATAGCTGGACGCTTGCTATTAATGCCGGTCTTAAAATCGGTGTAATGGCAAATACGATTGCTCCCTACCCAAGCTGGTCTGAAGCCTCAAAGCGGGCCGCTGGTGCATGGTTTACCGAAACATTATTCGCAGAACGTACAAAAAAACTTGTCCGCTTTCTGCTGATGTTCCAAAAACGGGGATAACCCCGCCTGCCTTATGAGGAATAAGCTCATGATACCTGACCATAATAAAACGGCTGATGCGCCCCATTTTGACTACATCGTCATTGGCTCTGGTTCTGCTGGTTCAGCCCTGACCTACCGGCTTGGTGAAAATAAGGCACATAAGATATTGGTGCTAGAATATGGTGGCTCAGATGCTGGTCCGTTTATCCAAATGCCAGCAGCTCTGTCTTATCCAATGAATATGGCGCGTTATGATTGGGGATATAATGCAGAGCCCGAAGACAGCCTGAATGGACGTGCAATTGTCTGTCCGCGCGGTAAAGTAATCGGCGGGTCTTCTTCTATTAACGGGATGATTTATGTCCGCGGTAATGCAGGTGATTATGATCATTGGCAGGATGCAGGGGCAGATGGCTGGTCCTATGCAGATGTGCTGCCTTATTTTCGCCGGATGGAAACAAGCCATGGTGGTGAGGCGCCGTGGCGCGGCACCGACGGCCCGCTTCACATTACCCGCGGCCCGCGCGATAACCCGCTTCATGATGCGTTTGTCAGCGCGACTACACAAGCTGGCTACACAACAACATCTGATTATAATGGCGCCCGCCAAGAAGGTTTTGGTGCTGCTGATATGACTGTCTATAAAGGGCGTCGTTGGTCATCAGCAAATGCCTATTTGAAGCCTGCAATGAAACGGGGTAATGTAACACTGATGACAGGCGCTCTTGTTGAACGCCTGCTATTTGACGGCACCCGTTGTATCGGGGTGCGCTTCTGGCATAAGGGAAAATCACGGGACATATTTGCTGGCAAGGATATCGTTCTATCAGCTGGCGCTATCGGTAGCCCCGCAATTCTACAACGCTCCGGCATTGGCCCGGCAAAATTGCTGCGCTCTCACGGCATTGATGTCATAGCAGACAGAGCTGGGGTCGGCGCCAATCTGCAAGATCATCTGGAAGTTTATTTTCAGATAGCCTGTACGCAGCCGATTACACTCTATAAACATCTCAACCTTTTCTCGAAGGCTCTTATCGGCGCCCGCTGGCTGTTTTTCTCATCAGGACTCGGCGCATCAAACCAGTTTGAAACGCTTGGCTTCATTCGCTCGGATAAGGGGATACCCTATCCTGATATTCAATATCATTTTCTGCCCGTTGCTATCCGGTATGATGGGACAGCGCCTGCAGAAGGGCATGGCTTCCAGCTTCATGTTGGACCGATGCGCTCCAAATCACGTGGCCATGTCCATATCACAGGACAGCACGCATCAGACAAGCCTGAAATAAGGTTTAACTATCTTAGTCATGCAGATGACCTGCCAGAATTCCGCAAGGCCATTCGGCTCAGCCGCGAAATACTGGCCCAGCCTGCAATGGCGCCCTATTATGGCGGCGAGATACAGCCGGGCTCAGACCAGACGTCAGATGACCAGATTGATGCCTTTATCCGGCGGGAGGCTGAGTCTGCCTATCACCCGTGCGGCACCTGCAAGCTAGGCGCTGTGGATGATGCAATGGCGGTTGTTGCTCCTGACTGCCATGTGATCGGCACCCAGAACCTGTTTCTAGCAGATAGTTCTATTTTTCCGCGCATTACCAATGGCAATCTGAACGGTCCATCCATTATGGCAGGCGAGAAAGCAGCTGATCATATTCTTGGCCGACCCCCCCTTGGGCGCGCAAATGATATCCCGTTCAACCACCCGAACTGGAAAACAGACCAGAGATAATCTGTCTCACTATTATAGAATAATTTCTGGCATATAATTTTAAATAGCGTTCACATAGATAATTTCGCACCCAACTAGCAACCAGACAAAGAGCTTAATGAACAGGGCATCAAAAGCTTTACTGGCGGTAAATGGCACATAAATACACGCAAAAGAACGCTTGGCTATCTGATTTAAGATGGCTATATATACCCTCATTGGAATGATACAAGTTAAGCTGTCGTAGCTCAGTGGTAGAGCACTTCATTGGTAATGAAGAGGTCGAGAGTTCGAACCTCTCCGTCAGCACCATTCCAAAGCTCAGTTTATCTGGGCAGTTTGCCATGCCAATCTGTGTAGTGGGAATGTTCGTTTTACGGGGTTGGACATCGCG
>DGJU01000024.1 GCA_002387605.1 Alphaproteobacteria bacterium UBA4588
TGTACTGCGCCGCAACGTGATGAAAACCAGCTGCATGCAGCTGTGGTTGAGCTGGTGACAATGGATGACGCAGAAATCAAATATTCTACGGTTCAGAACTGGTATCCCGGCGATGAAACAGGCAAGGGCGGCATCTATAACTTTGTAACGAAGCGCGGGGCGTGCCGTGGGGACAGGTCAAAGATTTCCTGGACGCAGGTTGAAACAGGCTCTGCTATCACGTGGAAATATCCGTCTTGTGTGCTGTCAGGCAAAGATTCGGTGGGCGAATTCTATTCCGTTGCTGTAACCAACGGCGCGCAGCAGGCAGATACCGGAACAAAGATGATCCATCTTGGTCAGGGCTCCCGGTCAACCATTATCTCAAAAGGTATTTCGGCCGGAAAATCCCAAAATACATATCGCGGTCTTGTTGAAATGAATAAGGGGGCTGAAGGTGCCCGCAATTTCACTCAATGCGACTCTCTTTTGGTTGGCGATCAGTGCGGTGCGCATACAGTGCCTTATATCGTATCGCGCAATCCGTCTGCTAAAATTGAGCATGAAGCAACAACGTCCCGTATTTCTGAAGACCAGCTCTTTTACTGTCTTCAGCGCGGCATGACAGAAGAAGATGCCGTATCACTGATCGTGAACGGCTTCTGCAAGGAAGTCATGAAGGAATTGCCAATGGAATTTGCAGTTGAAGCACAAAAGCTCATCGGGATTAGTCTCGAAGGTTCAGTAGGTTAAACAAAAAGGAAAATAATATTATGGCGCTGCTCGAGATTAAAAATCTGCATGCTCGCATTGGTGATACAGACATTTTACATGGTATCAACCTTACTATAAACCGTGGTGAAGTTCATGCCATTATGGGCCCTAACGGGTCTGGCAAATCGACACTTTCATATGTTCTGTCTGGCCGTAATGGATATGAGATAACCGAAGGCGATATTCTGCTTGATGGCGAATCTCTTCTGGAAATGGAAGCTGATGAGCGTGCCCGTGCCGGTATGTTCCTTGCCTTTCAGTATCCGGTTGAATTGCCGGGTGTTGGCGGCATGGCGTTTTTGCGGGCAGCGGTTAATGCGCGGCTTCGCGAACAAGGCGAGGATGAAGTTGATCAGCTCGGCTTTGTTAAGCTTGTGCGGGCTAAGGCAACTGAGCTCGGCATTAAAGATGACATGCTGAAGCGGGCTGTAAATGTTGGGTTTTCAGGCGGTGAGAAAAAACGCTATGAAATCCTGCAGATGGCGCTTCTTAATCCGTCAATTGCTATTCTTGATGAAACAGATTCAGGTCTTGATGTTGATGCCCTTAAAATTGTCTCAGAGGGTGTGAATTCCCAGCGAGGCCCTGAAATAGGTATGGTTGTGATTACCCATTATCAGCGTCTTCTGTCTCATATCGTGCCGGATTTTGTTCATATTCTGTCTGCGGGAAAGATTATCAAGACCGGCGATAAGTCACTGGCTCTTGATGTTGAAGAAAATGGCTACACCGACTTGATGGAGAACGCGAATGTCGCCTGATACCATCACGCTATCGTCGGTTCAGAACCGGGCTCAGGAACGCTTTGCTGAGACCGGCTGGCCGGCTAAGAAGTCCGAAGCGTGGAAATATACATCGCTTGACGCGCTTGCATCAGCATCACCGCAGCCCGCTAATGATATCTCTGGCGCTGTTGCAATGCCTGCCGGGATTGCTGGCGAGCAATGCCGTCTTGTGTTTCAGGGCGGCCTGTTTCGGGATGACTTGTCTGATGCGCTGCCTGCGGGTGTTCAGCTTGTCATGCTGGGCGAGGATGAACGCGCGCTTGCTGCGATTGATGAGATTGGCGCAAGCGATAATCTTGTGCCGCGTCTTACCGTGGCCAAGATGACAGCTGGTATTTCGCTTCGGGTTGCCCAAGGGATTGTTGTTGATAGGCCGATTATGCTGCAATTTGTAGGCGGTGCGCCAGCAACAGCAAGTCATCCGGTTATTTACATCGATGTCGGTGATGCAGCTCATCTTGCCTATGCAGAACATCATGAGACAGATAATGGGTTATCGGCGCCCTTTATTGTGGTGCGTGTTGGCGCAGGCGCTACGCTCGACCATATCAAATTACAGCTTGAAAGTGCGACAACACAGCATCTTGGTCTAACCTGCCTGTCGCTTGGTGAGCGTGCAGACGTTAACAGCATGTCATTGTCTCTTGGCGGCGCTCTGTCTCGTCTTGAAACTCATGTGCGGCTCGACGGCGAATATGGCGAGCTTGGCCTGTCATCGATTTATCTTGGTAAAAATAACCAGCATCATGACATGACAACCAGAGTGGCACATGAAGTTGCCAATTGTAATTCTCGCCAGATTATCCGCGGTGTTCTTGATGATAAAGCCCGCGGTGTGTTTCAAGGTCAGGTGAGGGTTGCGCCTCACGCTCAGAAAACAGATGGTCAGCAAATGAGCCGTGCGCTGCTTCTGTCACGTGATGCTGAAGCAGATGCCAAGCCAGAGTTGGAAATTTTCGCTGATGACGTTGTTTGCTCGCATGGGGCAACGGTGGGCGAGCTTGATGAGACACATCTGTTTTATCTGCGAAGCCGCGGCATTGACGAAGCAGAAGCCCGTGCCATGCTAATTGATGCTTTTCTGATAGAGGCTGTTGCAGAAATTCGCCATCAAGGGTTTGCAGATCTATTCAGCCCCTTCCTGTCTGGCTGGCAGGTACCACGTAAAGGATAATGTCTATGACGGACACTTCAGCGCACAAACCTGATTTTGCTGCTCTACGGAACCAGTTTCCTATCCTCTCGCGAGAGGTTAATGGAAAGCCGTTAGTGTATCTTGATTCAGCTGCGTCGTCCCAGAAACCGCAACTTGTCCTTGATGCGGTTCATGCAGCCTATGCAGAGACCTACTCTAATGTGCATCGGGGCCTGCATTTCCTGTCAGAAGCCTCAACAGATGCCTATGAAGCTGTGCGGGGGAAGGTTGCTAACTTGCTTGGTGCGCCGTCTCACGATGAGGTTATCTTTACCTCAGGGGCAACGATGTCCTTAAACCTCATCGCTCAATGTCACGGCCCGCTTGTCGTAGGGGAGGGGGATGAAATCCTTATCACGGTTGCAGAACATCATGCGAATATTGTGCCGTGGCAAATGCTGGCACAGCGGGTTGGCGCAAAAGTTGTTGCTGCGCCTGTTGGCAAGGATGGCAGTTTTGATATTGAACTTTTCAAAACCTATATAAATTCTCGCACCAAGCTGATTGCCCTGCCGCATGTCTCTAACGTGCTCGGCACGGTATTTCCCATCACTGAGCTATCGGAAATCGCACGTAACGCTGGGGCAAGTTTTGTTGTTGATGGCTGTCAGGGCTGTATTCACATGCCGGTTGATATGGCAGCTCTGGGCTGTGATTTTTACGTGTTTTCTGGCCATAAACTATATGGACCAAGCGGGATTGGCGTATTGTGGGGGCGGGCTGAGCTACTGGCTGAAATGCCGCCTTTCATGGGTGGCGGCGATATGATCGATGTTGTTGAAATTGAGCGATCGACTTATGCCGCACCGCCGCATCGCTTTGAAGCTGGAACACCTCCGATTGTAGAAGTTATTGGTCTGGGGGCTGCGATCGATTTTGTCCAGTCTATCGGTATGGACCATATATACCAGCATGAAGCCGCGCTCATTGCTTATGGGCATGAGCGTTTGGCTGATGTTAAAGGATTAAATTTTATCGGTGAAGCTGACGGCAAGTCAGGCGTCATTTCCTTCACTCTTGATGCAGCGCATCCGCATGATATTTCAACATTAATTGACCAAGACGGTGTTGCTATTCGCGCCGGGCATCATTGTGCTCAGCCGCTGATGACCTTTTTTGACGTGAGCTCTACAGCAAGAGCCTCTATTGGTCTTTATAGCCAGGAATCTGACTTTGACGTTCTTGCGACCTCACTTGAAAAAGTAAACCGTATTTTTGGATAATTGTGGGTTATAATGAGGGTGATATTTATGATGGAAGGTAAGTCGTGATGGGAGATAGCTTCGATACGCTCGCAGACGGCCCGGGACTGGCAGATTTTCTGCCTGACGTCTCGCAAGGCTTCACAGCCCATGCTGGTGCGCCGCTGGAACAAAATGCCTCTCAGAGCGATGAGCTTGCTGTAATAGATGCGTTGCAGACTGTTAAGGACCCGGAAATTCCGGTGAATATTTACGATTTGGGTCTTATCTATGATATTATTAGGCATCCAACAGGCGATGTGGATATTACGATGTCTCTGACAGCGCCTGGATGTCCGGTTGCAGGAGAGTTGCCGGGACAGGTAGCAGAGGCTGTTGCCGCTGTTGAGAGCGTCGGAAAAGTTGCTGTCTCACTCGTGTGGGACCCGCCATGGACAACAGAGCGCATGAGCGAAGATGCTCGCCTTGCGCTGGATTTTTGAGCAGGGAGCGCATCATGCAGGACCAAATTTTATCTGATGGTATGGCTATGAATACCCCCATTGTTACGCTGACTGAAGCAGCGGCTGAGCAAGCTAAAAAGCTTATGGGCCGCGCTGAAGATGGTGTTATTGGCTTGCGTGTTGGCATTAAAACAGCTGGCTGCTCAGGGCTGCAATATCAGGTGGAATACGCAACAGACCAGAAACCATTCGAAGACCGGATTGAAGATAAAGGTGTTACCATTCTGATTGATCCAGCCGCTGTCATGTTTCTGATTGGGTCTGAAATGGATTGGACAGAGGATAAATTTGCCTCATCCTTTACCTTCAGCAACCCGAATGAAACAGCACGCTGTGGATGCGGTGAAAGCTTTACTGTTTCCTAATGGCACCCCCTGAAAAGGCCGAGGGGTCACTCAATATCATTGCACTGTTAAGGCAGCTTTTTAGCTATGCGGCGCCGCGTGGTAATAAGCGGCTTCGGGCGCGAATATGGGCAGCTGTGCTCTGTTTGCTACTGGCAAAAGGGTCAAATGTTTTCACGCCCCTTCTCTACGGTAAAGCTGTTGATCTAGTGAATCAGGATGCTGGTTTCTCTATCTCTATCCTGCTTTATTTGCTGGGCGGCTACGCGCTAGCACGCCTCGGCCAGCAGATTTTTGCCGAAGCTAAGGAATATCTATTTAGCCGAATAGCTCAGCGTGCAGTGCGCGGTGCGGCTCTTTCAGCGTTTCGTCATTTGCACGCGCTCTCTTTGAAATTCCATCTTGATAGGCAGACAGGCGGCGTATCGCGGGCAGTGGAACGCGGCGCAAAGGGCATTGAATTTATCATGACCCGGGCAACGTTTGATGTGTTGCCGTTATTTGTTGAAGTCTGTTTTGTCAGCTTATTACTCTGGTTCCTGTTTGGCCCGCTTTATGCCGTGGTAACCTTCTGCACCGTGATGATTTATGCGTGGTTCACCATTCAGGTAACAGAATGGCGTATGGCGTTTCGCCGGCAGATGAATAAGGCAGATGAAAAGGCAGCAACGCGCGCTATCGATAGTTTGCTGAATTATGAAACTGTTAAATATTTCAATGCTGAAGAAGTAGAGGCCGAGCGCTATAATAGCTCAATGCGGGTCTATGAAGATGCGGCTGTATTGTCTCGCACATCGCTTGCTGCTGTGAATATAGGGCAGGGCTTTATCATCGCGATCGGGTTGGTTCTTATCATGGGGCTGGCGGGTCGTGATATTGCCTCAGGGCATCTGAGTATTGGTGATTTTGTTGCGGTAAATACCTATCTTATCCAGCTTTATTTGCCGCTTAATTTTCTGGGATTTGTTTATCGCGAAATCCGTCAATCTCTTATTGATATTGAACAGATGTTCACCTTGATGCGCGAACATAAGGATATTACTGATAAGGATAATGCCGGCCCACTCCAGCTTGGCAAAGGGGATGTTGAATTCCGCAATGTTGTTTTTGGCTATGGCAATAGAACTATTTTGAATGGGATAAGCTTCTTTGTTCCTGCAGGTAGGAAGGTTGCGATTGTTGGTGAAAGCGGGGCAGGTAAATCAACACTCTCGCGTCTTCTCTTCCGGTTTTATGATCCGCAAGAAGGAAGCATTTTGATTGATGGTCAGGATATCAGAGATGTACAGCAATCATCGGTGCGCGCAGCCATTGGTGTGGTGCCTCAGGATACTGTGATGTTTAACGCAACTATCGGCTATAATATTGCCTATGGCCGGCAGGGTGCGAGCGAGACTGATGTGCGGGAGGCAGCACGGCTTGCCGCTATTGAGAGCTTTATTGATAGTCTGCCGAATGGGTTTGATGAGCGGGTTGGTGAGCGCGGGCTAAAGCTATCTGGCGGCGAGAAACAACGAGTTGCTATTGCCAGAGCGATTTTGAAACAGCCTCATATCTTTTTGTTTGATGAAGCAACATCTGCGCTCGATACCCGCACCGAACGGGGAATTCAAGAAGCCCTTAATGATGTGTCGCGCAGTTCAACAACACTTGTAATTGCACACCGCCTCTCGACAATTGTAGATGCAGATGAAATACTGGTCATGGCAAAGGGCGAAATTGTCGAGCGGGGCACCCATGAAGCCTTGCTTTTGAAAAAAGGGTTGTATTCTGTGATGTGGCAGCGCCAATCACGTAGACCCGATACAGAGCCGCCTATGTCACCACTCACGGAGGGGTCGGAGGCCGACGTTGCATGAGTATGCCGCCAGATTTACCAGACGAGCCAATAACAGGCGATGAGAGCGTTGAGCAAAGTCCGCTTGATAAGCTCCTTGAAGAATCAGAGATATATACACGAACTGTGCCGCGGCCAGAAGCAGCCCCTAATCTTACCGACATAGATGGGCTGTCCGAAATTCTTGGCCTTTTTGATGAGGCAGAAGCAGACGGTGCGGAAAAAAGACTTCTTGGTGAAGATGTTATTATTAGTCCGGAGCGATATCTAGAAGCGCCGGTGCGCGGACATCACTGGAGAGCGATTACCAAAGGTGTTGAAACAAAAGGGCAGATATTGCTGCTGCCGGGCTTTACTGAGTTTTGCGAGAAATACGCCTCTGTTGCCGACCTGCTTGTCTCGGCAGGGTATGATGTGTTGATGCTTGACTGGCCAGGTCAGGGACGCTCAGGTCATCTGGGGTCTGACCCTCTGATTGTTCATAGTGATAATTTCGAAATTCATCGCTATGCGGTAATGCGCCTGCTTCAAGAAACGAAAATGGATCAAGCCCCTTTCCATGTTATCGGACATTCCATGGGGGGGTATTTTGCATTGCATGTAGCCCAGCGTTATGCCCGTAATGTGCAAAAGCTTGTATTATGCTCACCGATGTTTTTGCCTAAGTCGCCGCCATTATGGCTGGTAAAGTTGCTTACGACTGTGCTGGTTGGGATTGGACGTGGGCGCCACCACCCGCCCTTCAGGACCTATCCTGATTTTGACTATATGAGACGCTTCCGGTTAAATAACCCGCTTACCCGGGACTTAGAAAATTATGAACGCCCCTTCAAGCTGTATGACCATGTACCCGGCCTGTTTAGAACATCGCCAAGTGTGGGCTGGATTAAAACAGCCTTTGAAGAATGCGAGAAATACACCCTGAACCCTGTATGGTTAAGTGATATTTCTGCCTCAACTCTGCTCTGTCTGCCAGGTGATGAGCGTGTTGTGGATTCAGCTGCAACAATATCTATGGTAGCGCATCTGAAACAGTGTCGCACAGTTCATTTTCATGAAGCCCGCCATGAGCTATTTGCAGAACTGCCTGAAATTCGCAGGCGGCTTACCGCAAATATCCTCACCTTCCTTGAAGAAGATGAGCATGTCATACCATCACCCCCGACTATATCCCAGCAGATAGACGATATCGAAGAGGGTGATTTTGGCGAACGCTAGGGCTGAAATTGCTCGCTGATAATTCTATCAGACAGGCTGCGGGCCTTATCATGAAGAAGCGTAATTTTAATATCTGAGGCTTGTTTTATTGTCACGGTTGCAATGTTCCGGAATTCAATATTATCAGCGGTAACAGATTGGGGGCGGAAGTCCGGGTCACGCACTTCAATCCGCACCTCGCTATCGGCTGGCAATAAGGCGCCGCGCCACCGCCGGGGTCTGAAAGCAGAAATAGGTGTGAGGGCCAAAAGATCGGCTCCGATCGGCAAAATAGGGCCATGAGCTGATAGATTATAGGCAGTAGAGCCGGCAGGAGTGGCAATCATTACACCATCACAGACAAGCATTTCCATCTGCTGAACATCATTCACAAAGATAGATGAATGAGCCGCATTATGGGTTTGACGAAGCAATGATACTTCATTGATTGCGAGTGCCTCATGCTTCACGCCATCACAGTCTGTTGCGACCAGCGTGAGGGGATGCAGATGTGCTTCAATGGCAGCGTTTACACGCTCGCCAAGCTCGGTGCTAGCATAGTCATTCATTAAAAAGCCAACACGCCCACAATTCATCCCAAAAATAGGTTTGTTGTCACGGATTGCGTCTCGCATTGATTGCAGCATCTTACCATCGCCGCCAAGAACAATTATTGCATCTGCCTGTTCACTGTCATGCTGACCGTGCATCGCTATTAATTCTGCAAGACGCTCACGCGATTCAGTATGTGAAGAGGCCGTAAAATGAAACTTCATAATCGTATCTCCTCGAACAAGGTAGGAATAGGTAACATCAGGCCATAAGAAAATTGCAAATTCCACACAGTATTTCAACC
The DNA here is from genome assembly GCA_002387605.1 of Alphaproteobacteria bacterium UBA4588. Classification (GTDB taxonomy): domain Bacteria; phylum Pseudomonadota; class Alphaproteobacteria; order Puniceispirillales; family Puniceispirillaceae; genus UBA4588. The sequence goes on from DGJU01000024.1 coordinate 8,673, forward strand.
ATACTAACAGCTTTTGTTGGCAGTTATCTGGGTGAACTCATATATTTCAGGCTAATTAAAGCTTGCCCGCTCCTTGCCTTATGGCTGAGACTGCGAGTTATGACAATCAAGAAACATAATATAGAAAAAGATATAGCAGCTATTGTGGTGCCAGAACCTGATGCTGAGGGGCTGACAACCTTGCTAGAGGGGGTTGATGCAACCGGTGCGCCGGCGGTATTGCCTGTGGTAACCGAGCGCCCGCTCACCATCTATCTGAACCGCCAGGAAATCGTTACCACCATGACAGTTGGTGACCAGCCGCAGGAAATGGCTGTTGGGTTTCTGTTTAATCAGAATATGCTGCTGAGCGCTGATGATATCAGCGCCATCGATTATGATGATGAGCTTGGTGTTGTTGTCGTGAGAACCGCACATGAAACTGATTTCGAAGATAAGTTGCAGAAAAAAATCAGGACATCAGGATGTGCCCAAGGTACCTTATATGGTGATATTATGACGCGGTTTGACGCTGTAAAACTGCCAGCTGAAGGCCGAATTTCAACCCGTCAGATTATCCAGCTCTCAAAAACTGTTAATATGATGCCAAGCTTGTATCTGAAAGCGGGCGCTATCCATGCATGTGTGCTGTGTTCAGGCGCAGAGCCGTTGATTTATTGCGAAGATATTGGCCGGCATAATGCGGCTGATAAGGTGGCGGGTTATATGCTGCTGTCTGAAATATCAGGTCATGACAAAGTCTTTTATACAACCGGCAGGCTTACCAGTGAAATGGTCATCAAGACGGTTTTGATGGATATACCAATTCTGATTTCGCGTTCTGGTTTTACTGAAGCAGGAGTGCGGCTTGCCCGTCAAGCTGGCTTGACGCTTATCGGGCGGGCGCGTGGCAGTCGTTTTATTGCTCTGGCGGGTGCCGAGCGTATTGAATTTGATGCACCCGAACCAGACATGCTGGATGATGAAGAGCAGATGTCTGCCCAGCGCAAACTCTATGGGGCCAAAAGATGACAGGCCAAAAGATGACAGTTAAGCCACATTGCGAGGCAACTGCCATTTGTTTTCTGGCAGGCGGTCAGGCCCGCAGAATGGGCGGCGGTGACAAAGCTTTGATTGATATTGGGGGGCAATCTATTCTGGCGCGGCAGATAGCAGCAACCAGCCAGCATCCTGTGCGCTTTATCAATTCTCATGGGCCAAAAGATAGGTTTTCTGATTATGGCCTGCCGGTTATTCCGGACTATATTGATGGCTTCCTTGGCCCTCTTGCTGGCATCGTAACAGGGCTTGAATATCTCGCCCAGCATCATAAAGAAATAGATTGGATGGTGTCTTGTGCAACTGATATTCCGTTTTTGCCGCAGACATTAGCCGAGGCCCTGCATATGGCGGTGGCACAAGAGCAGGCAGATATGGCAACCGCCCGGTCTGCTGGGCGAACACATCCTGTCTGTAGTCTATGGCCGGTGCATCTTGCCGCAGCTTTGCGGGATGCGCTTCTGGGCGAGGATATTCGCAAAATAGATAGATTTACGGCGCGCTATCATGTTGCCTATGCTGACTTTGACGTAGCGCCTGATCCCTTCATGAACGTCAATAGACCTGAAGATATTGCCGCCGCGCTTCTGCGGATAGCTGATGATGAAAGATAACTTCTTCTTTGGTTATAAAACTGATAATAAAGCGGGGTAGCGTACACTGCGCTTGTGCGGTGAGGACAGGATAGGGTTTTTAGGATTATGGCAGCAGATAAGCTGACAGCGATTTCAGAAATGTTTCGCGTCTATCATAGCGCTCTTGATGTATTGGAAAGCCGTCTTGATGGCGCGTTTGATGCGGCTGTTTCGGCGATTGCGGATCATGATGGTACTGTGATTGTTTGTGGTATGGGAAAGTCTGGACTGGTCGGGCGGAAAATTTCTGCCACGCTTTCTAGTACCGGAACACCGTCTGTCTTTCTGCATCCTGCTGAAGCGATGCATGGTGATCTAGGGATTGTTCGCGAGAAGGATATTGTCATTCTGATCTCTCATTCTGGCGAGACAGATGAAGTTGTCCATTTGCTGCCCGCATTCCAACGCCGCAACGTCACCTTAATCGCATTAGTGGGCCGGCCTGCTTCGTCTCTTGGCCGGGCTGCTGATATTGTTTTGAACGCCGCTATTGATAAAGAAGCCTGTCCCCTTAATCTGGCGCCAACAACCTCAACCTTAACAGCTCTTGTTGTTGGCGATGCTTTGGCTATCGCGCTAATGGATAAGCGCGGCTTTAAGGCAGAAGATTTTGCAAAGACACATCCAGGCGGTAAGCTTGGCAAGAAACTGCTGACACGTGTTAGTGATCATATGCAAAAGGATGCCCTGCCATTTGTTGCTGCTGACGCGCTGATGTCTGACGTTATTGTTGCAATGACCAAAGGCAGGCTAGGTCTGGCTCTGGTTGGCGATGCCGAAAATCTGGACGGTGTTATTACTGATGGTGATTTGCGCCGGATGCTTGTTGATGGCCGTGATTTATCACGCTGTGTTGCCCGCGATATTATGAGTGCTACGCCGCTTACGATTCAGCCTGATGTGAATTTTGGAGAGGCCGAAGAAAAAATGACAGAAGCGCGCGTTCAGTGCCTTATTGTGATGGATGAGGCGCAAAGAGTATGCGGTGTCATTCAGATATTCTAGCTGACCTGCAGACCATGACGGTTTTTCTCTTATGACAGAACTTTTGCAAGATTACGATTATGTCCTGCCGCCGGACTCTATTGCGCAGGTGCCCGCATCTCCGCGCGATACAGCCAAGATGCTTGATTGTTCAGGTGCAATATTACAAGACAGGCAGATATGCGATCTGCCAGATATAGTACGGCCGGGTGACCTTATTATTGTGAATGATACCCGTGTCTTGCGGGCACAGCTGACAGGCTATCGCGGGATAGGAAAAATACGTTTTACGTTGCATAAACGGGCCTCGGATTCTGTTTGGCATGCGTTTGCTAAACCAGCAAAAAAATGTACCCCCGGAACAGAAATCAGATTTTCGGACGACCTCCATGCCACCATCATAGATAAGCATGAAGATGGCGAAGTTGTTTTGTCTTTTTCCTGCCATGGTGAGGCGCTTGATGAGGCAATAGATGCAACCGGCCAAATGCCATTGCCGCCCTATATCAAGCGCGCTGAGGGCGGTGATGCAGAGGATACGCTGAGCTACCAGACCATGTTTGCCGATAAAAAAGGCGCCGTTGCAGCGCCAACGGCTGGCCTGCATTTCACCCCAGAGCTGAAAGACAGGCTTCTAGCCGCAGGTGCAGTGTTTGCCCATGTTACCTTGCATGTTGGGGCAGGCACGTTTCTGCCGGTAAAAGTAGATAAGCTGTCCGATCATAAAATGCATTCAGAATGGGGACAGGTAAGCGCAGAGACCGCAGCTGCGATTAACGCTGCCAAAGCTGAGGGCCGGCGCATCATTGCCATTGGTACGACAGCAATGCGGATATTAGAAGCTGCCTATCAAGCGTCCAATAAGCAGGCTGATGCCGCAAGCAACCAAAAGTATTTTCTTGCCCCCTTTTCAGGTGAGACAGATATTTTTATCACGCCGGGCTATGTTTTTGGCGTATGTGATATGCTACTCACAAATTTTCATTTGCCTAAATCAACGCTCTTGATGCTGATCAGTGCGTTTTATGGCTTTGATGACGTCAGGGCGGCATATCAGCATGCCCTGTCTCATCATTACCGATTTTTCAGTTATGGGGATGCATGCCTTCTTGCGTGCCGGACAAACGGAGATAAAGATGGCTGATACAGCTGACCGACCAGATTTTGGATTTTCGCTTCTGGCGCGCGATGGTCAGGCGCGGCGCGGTGTTGTGCGCACAGCATGGGGCGATGTGGATACACCTGCCTTCATGCCAGTAGGAACAGCTGCCTCTGTCAAAGCAATGATGCCTAATGACGTTAAAGGGACTGGTGCACAAATCATTCTCTCCAATACCTATCATTTGATGCTGCGTCCGGGGGCTGAGCGCGTTGAGCGTCTTGGCGGCGTTCGCAAGCTAATGGGGTGGGACGGCCCGCTGCTCACAGATTCAGGCGGCTTCCAAGTGATGTCTCTTGGTCCGTTGCGGAAAATTGATGAAACAGGGGTAACATTCAAATCGCATTTGGATGGCAGTCAGCATATTCTGACTCCCGAAATCTCAACTGACATCCAGTTCAAACTCGATGCAACCATCACGATGGCGTTTGATGAATGCACGCCCTATCCCTGCACTGAGCAGGAAGCTGAGGAGTCGATGAAGCTGTCGATGCGCTGGGCAGAACGCTCACGCTCAGCCTTTGTGGCGCGCACAGGTTATGGCCAGTTTGGTATTGTTCAGGGATCGGTATTTCCCCATCTTCGCAAACGCTCCATTGAGGCGCTTACAGATATCGGCTTTGAAGGGTATGCGGTTGGCGGGCTGGCTGTTGGCGAGGGTCAGGAGTTGATGTTTACAACGCTTGAAGATACCACTCCGCATCTTCCCGAGGTAGCGCCGCGTTATCTGATGGGTGTTGGCAAGCCAGCTGATATTGTTGGCGCTGTGATGCGCGGTATTGATATGTTTGATTGCGTTCTGCCCACCCGTTCTGGGCGAACGGCACAAGGTTTTACCCGCCGCGGCGCTGTTAATCTGCGTAATGCGCGGCATAGCGAAGATATGCGCCCCCTTGATGCTGAATGTGCCTGTCCTGCCTGTACCAGCTTTAGCCGCGCCTATCTGCATCATTTATTTCGGGCTGATGAAGTGCAGGGTCTTATGTTGCTGACATGGCATAATCTGACATATTATCAGGATTTGATGAAGGGACTCAGGCAGGCCATAAGCGAAGGCGGACTTACTGCCTTTGCTGAGGCGTTTCATGCCCGTCAGGCTGAAGGGGATATTGAGCCATTATAGACCTGCTTACATCAGCAGATAAAATATCTGCCTGGCTGAAAACAGACGCATCACACTATGGCTTTGATGTGATGGGTGTGACCGATGCGCAGCTAACAGATGCGCGGGCAGGGGCGTTAGACGAGTTTGTGGAAGCTGGCTATCATGGCGAGATGGGCTGGATGGCACAGACAAGTGAGCGGCGCAAAAATCCGCGCACGCTGTGGGCTGATGCACAAAGCGTTATCATGCTTGGCTGTAATTATGGACCAGACCATAACCCGCTTGATAGTCTGAAACAGCGCGCCAGCGGTAATGTGTCAGTCTATGCGCGTGGGCGTGATTATCATGATGTCCTGAAGGGCCGCTTAAAACAGATTGCCAGCCGCCTTGCTGCCCGTACAGGCTGGCAGGTGAAGGTTTTTGTTGATACAGCGCCCTTAATGGAAAAGCCGCTTGCGGCGGCGGCGGGTATTGGCTGGCAAGGCAAGCACACAAATCTTGTCTCGCGTGACTATGGCTCATGGCTTTTTTTGGGGGCAATTGTAACCGATGGCAGGCTTGTAGCAGATACGCCCTCCACCGATAGCTGTGGTAGTTGTACAGCTTGTCTTGATATTTGCCCCACAAAGGCATTCCCTGCGCCCTACAAGCTGGATGCACGGCGCTGTATATCCTATCTTACCATTGAGTTCTCAGGCCATATCCCGCGCGATTTCAGGCACAGCATGGGAAATAGAATATTTGGCTGTGATGACTGTCTTGCTGTCTGCCCATGGAATAAATTTGCGGCGGCATCAGCTGAATTAAAATTTGCCAGCCGGACAGAAACAGATATGCCCTCCCTTAGCTGGTTATTATCGCTGGACGAGCCGGCATTTAGAACAGCTTTTGCTGGCTCTCCCGTGCGGCGCACCGGATATATAAAAATGATGCGGAATTGCCTAATTGCAGCTGGCAATTCTGGTGATAAAGACCTTGCCGGCACTGTTTCTGGCTTTCTTACTCATTCCGATGCCCGCCTGCGGGCAATGGCAGTCTGGGCGCTTGGCGCGCTATTACCGGCAGAACAGCTATTGGCGTTGCGAAGTGAGACAGAAACTGATGATGATGTTGTAGCTGAATGGGAGGCAGTTTTTCCCGCTGCTCTCTAACGCCTTTATTCTGCCAACCGAACTGCACAAAAAACCCCGCTTTCTGCATAAGAAAGCGGGGTTTAATTATCGCTTATTGAAGCTGACTAGCTGTTATGATAGCCCCGCTCGCCATGCTGGGTCAGGTCAAGACCTTCTGTTTCAGCATCGCTGTCAACACGCAAGCCGCCACATACCGCAGCAATCTTGAAGATAATATAGCTCGCAATCGCTGTCCAAAGAACAGTAATGCCAATACTTGCTGCTTGAACACCAAGCTGGCTTGAGATTGTTACACCCTCGCCAAGGCCAGCACCCGAAAAGGTCTCTGTTGCAAGAACAGCTACCAGCAAGCTTCCCAAAACACCGCCAACGCCGTGGACAGCAAACACATCAAGCGAGTCGTCAATTTGAAGCTTGCCACGAATGAAATCTACAGCCACATAACAGACATATCCGCCCGCAAGACCAAGGATGATACCGCCCGGCACGCCGATAAAGCCAGATGCTGGTGTCACAGTTGCAAGACCCGCAACCATACCTGTTACCATGCCAACAACTGATGGACGGCCGAATTTCCGCCATTCAATGAACATCCACACAAGCGAGGCAACAGCTGCTGAAATATGCGTCACAAGAAGGGCCATTGCAGCGCCCTGACCAGCAGCAAGCGCCGAGCCGCCATTAAAGCCAAACCAGCCAACCCAGAGCATAGACGCGCCAAGCATTGTTAGAATGGGGCTATGCGGAGGGTGGATGGAAGAGGGGAAGCCTTTGCGTTTGCCAATAACAAGCGCTGCAACAAGCGCAGCTGTTCCGGCTGTTGCGTGAACGACAATACCGCCCGCAAAGTCCAAGACGCCCCAGCTAGCCATAATGCCGCCGCCCCAAACCCAATGGGTAACAGGCGCATAAACAACAAGCAGCCACAGGCCTGAGAAAATCAGCACAGCTGAGAATTTAATACGCTCAACATAGGCGCCAATCACCAAGGCTGGGGTGATAATAGCAAAGGTCATCTGAAAGGCAGCAAACAGAGATTCAGGTATTGTTCCGGTAAGAGATTCTGTGGTGATAGCGCTCATCATCAGATTGCTCAAATCGCCAATCCATGCCCCGCCGCCAGAAAAGGCAAGGCTGTAGCCTGCGATAACCCATAGAACTGAACATAAGCAAGCGATAGCAAAATGATGCATCAGGACTGACAGAATGTTTTTAGACTGAACAAGCCCAGCATAAAACAACGCAAGGCCCGGAAGTGTCATGAAAAGAACAAGTGCTGTTGATGTTAAAATCCAAGCGGTATCTCCGCTATCAACAGATGCAAACGCAAGAGAAGGCGCGCACAACGCTCCTATAAAGGCAGCGGCGCCCCGTGCAAAATTAGACATAAAAATCCCCATTTTTAGTAGAAGTCAAATGCAGCGGCCCAGTGTAGTCAAAATTAGTCTATTGGCTAGAAACAGATAATTTTATGGGCAGATTCATTAATTTTGATTAAAAATTAGCCATTTAATTAATAAATGCTTAAATTAAGGGCGAAAAAATCTCTTCACTCTTCTTTTTTGGGTTCTGTTGGGCGCTGATATCGTTTTTGACATGCCATAAATAGCTATTCTTGCCGTATGATTGAGCGCAGACTGATGTCAGTAAAATAGATAATCTGAGGAGGATGTCAGATGCACCCTATCTTGTTTACACACCAGTCTGCTGAGAAACATCAGGTTCCTCGCGGGCATCCAGAACGACCTGAACGGATGCAAGCGCTTGGCCCCATTCTGGCCGAGCGCGCCACAATATGGCAGTCAGAAATAGCGCCAGAAGCGCGCCACGAACAATTGCAGCTTGTTCATCCCGATAGCTATCTTAATTGGATTTATGAGCAGGCAGGTGCCGTAAAGGATGCAGAAAACCTTGTAAGCCTCGACCCTGATACATGGGCAGGCCCGGATAGTCTGACAGCAGCACGGCGCGGAGCAGGCGCTGCTTGTGCGGGCGTTGATAGGCTTATGGGGGGTGAGAGCTTGCGCGTTTTTAGTGCGATGCGTCCGCCCGGTCATCACGCTGAACCAGAAAAAGCGATGGGTTTCTGCCTGTTTTCTAATGCAGCAATTGCAGCAGAATATGCGCGCAAAACCTATAATCTTACCCGCATTGCTGTACTTGATTTTGATGTCCATCACGGCAATGGCACGCAAGCCGCCTTTTATGGTGATGGCGATTTATATTATGCATCCACCCACGAGATGCCGCTTTATCCCGGAACTGGGGCAGCTGATGAGACGGGCTGCGGTAATATCTTTAACCATCCGCTTGCCGCTGGTGCAGGGGGCGCTGAGTTTTTAGCCGCATGGCGAGATGTGCTACTGCCAGCCATGTTAGCGGCCAAACCAGACCTCATTATTATATCAGCTGGGTTTGATGCGCATCGTGCTGACCCGCTCGCGACGCTCACTGTTGAGACAGACGATTTTGCGGCCCTGACAGATGATATCATCCAGCTTGCTGAAGAGACATCTGAGGGGCGAATTTTAAGTCTGCTAGAAGGCGGCTATGACCTGACAGCTCTTGCAAACTCCTGCGCTGTTCATCTAGACCGCCTATCGGCATGATTGCGAGTGGCCACAAGCGCGCTAGGTGGTTTTGCTGTTTTTTTCTGTGCGTTTAATAATGAAAAATGAAGCTGCAATCAGCACAGCCGAGCCTATGTAGAAAGATGATGTGATAACCTCATCAAACATTATGATGCTTAAGCCCACCCCAATGGGAACCGACAGATAACGCAACGGTGCAAGCGTGCTGGCAGGAGCAAACTTAAAACTATTCGCAAGAAAGAATTGCTGAAAGCTAGACATAACCCCAATCGCCCCTAGCACGATTAAGACCTCGAATGATGATGGCCACGCTACCCCACAAGCAATAGACACGCTCAGAAACACAGCCGCACCAGCCATATTATACCAAACAGCGGTTGATGCTGGATGGTCGCTCTGGCCAAGGCGCCGGAGCGTCAGGAACATCAGCGCCCCAAAAAACGGCGATAGAATCCCAAACAGGATACCGGTATGAAACCACCCGTCATTGGATGGCTGAATGATCAGCGCTACGCCAATAAACCCAACAAGTACAGCAATGCGGCGCCGCCAGCCAACAGTTTCACCAAGTAAAAGCGGCGCTAGCAAGGTAACAAAAACAGGGATTGTCTGAAGCAATGCCGTCATTTTGCTCAGCTCAACAGTTTGCAAAGCCGCAAAAAGAAAGCCAAAGCTGGCTATGCCAAATAACGATCTTAGACCTAATATGCCTTTATTCTGAATCTGTAATGCGTCTCGCCCTCTTTGAAAATAAGCGGTGATAAACAGTAACGGCAGGCAGAATAGATAACGGAAAAACAATATTGTGAAAACCGAAACGTCACTCGAGATAAGTTTCACAATCGCCGCAATGCCTACGGTAAAAATGACCTCTCCAATAGAAAAAGAGATACCAAGAGGAATGTTTGTCAGG
>DGJU01000027.1:0-23191 GCA_002387605.1 Alphaproteobacteria bacterium UBA4588
GTGGCGCCCAATGACTGTAAATAATCGTCACTAACATGTGGGTCACACGCAATAAGCTTCATATCGAACGGGCTCATCATACGAAGAATTTCACTGCCAATACTGCCGGCACCAAGAACCCCCAATGTCTTGCCTGTTAAGCCAACGCCCATATGGTCCGCATTTTGCGCCCATAGGCCGGCACGTGTATTCTGATGTTTTACGATGAGCTTATGACTGAGGGCCAAAAGCAGGGTCACTGCCATGGTTGCAACAGGCCGGCGCACGGCGTGAGGCGTGTTTGTTACCATAACGCCGTGAGATGTCATACCCGGAACATCAACAGTATCAAATCCAACCCCGTGCCGGGCAGCCAGTTTGAGGCGCAGACCGGGCGTACTCACACTATCGGTACTTAATGTTTCAAGCATCAGATAAAGGGCATCATAGGTATCGGCATCTTGTTTTGTGATGTCTGTTTTGCCCTCTGGCAAGATTGTCACAGAAAAGTCAGGCCGATCTGTAACCTCTTTTAACAGAGCCTCATCAAAGCAAGGCTTACCTTCTTTGGTGATGAGGTCTGCTGATATCGCTATCTGGAACTGGTTCATTTTGATTATCCTATGCGCTAGTCTTTGCTTGCCATATCAGAGATAAACGTCATTCCCTCTGCTAATGAGTCACGCAGCAAAAGATGGTCAAGACCATAGGCAAGCATTCTAAACCCGTATCCCCAATATTCTTCTGCCCATTTCTTATCGACAGCCATATAGCCAGCGCATTTACCATATTGTGTTGCCGCAGCAACAATATGGCTGACGGCGGCTAAATAATCAGGATGGTCAGTTTGCCCGGGAATACCAAGAGAGCTGGTAAGATCAAAATGCCCAAGCCACAGCACATCAATCCCCTCAACAGCGGCTATGGCATCTACATTAGCCAGCCCCGTTTCAGTCTCAATCATTGCGATAACAACACTCCGCTGATTAGCCTGCGCCATCTTATCAGCCGGACGTCCCGATTTATAATCATCATGGGCGATTGAGAATGCTGTGCCTCTTTGGCCTTCCGGCGGATAATGGGCTCGCCTAACAATATCGCGGGCTTGCTCGGCTGTTTCCACCATGGGAACCATGACACCATGCGCCCCTATATCGAGTATTTGACCTATCGTATTTCCCTCAACTGACGGCACTCTTACAAGCGGGGCAATATCAAGGCCCCGGCACGCTGCCATCTGTGGTTTCAGGGTTTCAATCGAGATGCCTGTATGCTCCATGTCATACAACAGAAAATCTGCTCCAGCTGATGCCGCTATGGCCGGCATACCGGGTACAAAAAATTCGAATACCATCATGCCAGACAGGTATCCCTTCCCTGCCTTAGTGCTTAGGATTCCCGTTTTATTTTTCAGCATTAAAACGCCCCTCCATAGTCTTGCCTCAGAGTTCAGGCACGTCATTAGCGCCGGAAACTACATAGAACCATACCAACTTGTGTCTGCCAACCCATCAAACACTTTCAAAAGGATATCGCAGGGCCTAGCAGAAATAACGCCTAATTGTCTTTTTTGTTATTTTAGCGCTTGCAGGATTTTAGGCGGAGACAGCGGTAATACCCCCATTCGTTTGCCAATCGCATTCTCAACAGCATTTGCAACAGCTGCTGGTGCTGGCACTAAGGGAGGCTCGCCTACCCCTCTGACACCGTAAGGATGGTTTGGGTTCGGCACCTCTACTATCACAGTATCAATCATGGGCACGTCAGATGCTACAGGCATCCGGTAATCAAGAAATCCTGCATTTTGAAGACAGCCATTATGGTCATAGATATATTCTTCGTTAAGCGCCCATCCAATGCCCTGAACAGCAGCGCCCTGCATCTGACCCTCAACATAATCAGGTGAGATGGCGCGGCCTGCATCCTGAATAATTGTATAGCGCTTTGGCGTGGTAAAGCCGGTTTCTTTATCTACTTCAACATCCACTATATGAGCAGAAAATGCTGCGCCGGCGCCCGTAGCGTTTATTTCTGAATGACCGGCAATGGCGCCACCTACTTTAGGAGCAAGAGAGGCTAATTGCTTTAACGAAAGAGCCTGAAAGTCACCATGATGACAGACGGCTTGGCCTGCTTCCCAGGCTACATTTTCAACTGGAACATCCCATTTTGTTGCGGCAAGCTGGCGAAGTTTATCAATGATTTCACGGACTGAGTTAATCACAGCCAAGCCGGTTGCAAATGTTGTTCGGCTACCAGCCGTTAAATGGCTGTACCCAATGGATGCTGTATCAGCAATGATAGTTTTGATAAGGCTTATATCCACGCCTAACTCTTCGGCAGCCATCACCCGCATAGAGGAACGCGAACCGCCAATATCTGGATTGCCCGTTGCAATTGTAACTGTGCCATCATCTAACAGGTTGGCATTAACAGAGCTCAGCCCACCACCATGCATCCAGTAGCCAAGGGCAAAGCCTCGACCCTGATTTTCAGCAAGAGCGGCTGAATAATGCGGGTGCTCGCGTGCCTTAACCAACACCTCATTAAGGCCAATACGTCCAAATTTAACACCACTTAAACTTTGCTCATGATCTTGGACCGCATTTTTCAGCCGGATTTCAATGGGGTCTATTGCTAGTTTTGCCGCAAGTTCATTGATGGCTAGTTCTGCGCCTAACGCTGCCATAGGAGCACCGGGCGCTCTATATGCTGCAACTTTAGGGCGATTTACACACACATCATAGGCTGTTGCCTTGGCATTTTTAATCGAATAGGCAGAAAAGAAAGTATCAACTGAACGGCCGACTGGCGAGCCTTTGAAAGCGCCTGCCTGATTATAAATTGTCGCTTCGGCAGCCACAATAGTTCCGTCTTTCTTAGCGCCGATGCGCAGATGAGAATAAGTACCGGAGGCTGGCCCTGTCGCCCGAAAAACTTCAGAACGTGTCATAACAAATCGAACAGGTCTGCCGGTTTTTTGTGACAAACGAATAGCTACTGGCTCTGAATACAGATTATTTTTACCGCCAAAACCACCCCCTATTTCGGACGCAGTAACACGAATGCTAGACATATCCATATTCAACAAGCGAGCGCAATATCCACGGATAACGAAATGTCCTTGCGTTGTTGTCCAGAGGTCAACTGAACCATCTGCTGCTGCTGTAGCAACAAGAGCCTGCGGCTCAATATAACCTTGATGAACAGGTTGCGAGCGAAATTCCCGCTCCACAATAATCTCGGCCTCTGCAAACCCTTTTGATAAATCACCTCGTTCTGATGATGCCACCCGAAAAACATTGGAGGGTTTTGATGATTTAGGATCACTGCCAAGAGTGTATTGATAGTCATGCAAAATAGGTGCGTCTGCACCAGCTGCCTCAAACGGGTCAAGGACATGCGGCAGAATTTCATATTCAACCCTGATTAACAATAACGCAGCCTTGGCTATCCGCTCACTGGTTGCGGCAACAGCAGCCACTGGATGACCATCATAAAACACTTTATCACGCGCCATAATGTTGCGTGAAATATCATGAAAATCAGTGATCATCGGACCATAAGGTGGCGCCAATAACGGATGATCTGGAATATCTTTATATGTCACAACAGCTTTGACACCCGATAACGCTTCAGCCTCGCTGGTATCAATAGAGATAATTTTGGCATGCGCATGTGGGCTACGTAAGGTTTTTCCATGAAGCATGCCTGGCACAATCATATCATCGCCATAACGTGCGCGGCCCGTAACCTTGTCAGGACCATCGGGGCGCTGGGTATTTTTGCCAACCCATTTAAAATTATTTTTATCTCTGTTTGTTATCTCATTCATGATGCATTAGCTCTCATTTCTGCTGCTGCATCCAGCACGGCCCGCACGATCTTATCATAACCAGTGCAGCGACAGAGATTTCCTGCCAACGCATAGCGCACTTCAGTTTCAGTCGGGTCCGGATTCCTCTCTAGCAATGCCTTGGACATCGTTAAGAATCCGGGCGTACAAATGCCGCATTGTAACGCAGCATGGTCCAGAAACTTCTGCTGGAGTGGATGCAAGGTTGAGCCTTCAGCAAGACCTTCAACCGTTTCTATAATAGCGCCCTCAAGTTCAACGCCCAAAATAAGGCAGGCATTAACCGGACGTTTATTAACAATTACAGTGCAAGCACCACAATCACCGGACCCACAGCCGTTTTTCGTTCCTGTCATCTGAAGATTTTCACGCAAGACTTCTAGCAGAGTTTGGTCAGCATAACAGCTATAATCCAGCTCATCGCCATTTACCGATGCTGTAATATTATATTTTTTCATTCGCTATTCTCCGCTCTTTGCCAAGCGATTTTTGTTGCTCTAGCGGCCATTACACCTGCAACTTCGGTTCTAAACTCAACAGTGCCACGCTTATCATTAATCGGTTCGCACGCGGCACTAACAGCAGCACTCACCTGATCTAAAACGTCAACATTAAGAGCTTTTCCACAGAGAATTTTAGACGCGTTTGCAACCAGTCGAGCCGTTGGCGCAACAGCCCCTACCGCAATCCGAGCCGCAACACAGGTTCCATCTGGGGCTAATATTACTGAGACGCCGATACCCACTACCGCAATGTCCATTTCAGAGCGCGGGGTAAATCGAAGATAGGCTTCACCGTATTTTTGTGGCGGGTGCGGCATTTCTAGCGAAACAACAAACTCATTTGCGCTTAAAACAGTCTTACCTGGCCGCAGCAGAAAATCCTCAACAGCAAGGCTCCGCATGCCATCCGGCCCAGCAATAACAATGTTGGCCCTCGCTGCAATTAAGGCTGGCACGCTATCAGCAGCAGGAGACGCATTACACAGATTTCCGCCTATAGTTGCGCGGCCCTGAACCTGATCCGAGCCAATATACTGAACAGCCTCAACAACCCCCGGCAATAGGCGTTGTAAGTCTAGACATTCTCCAATTTCTGCCCCTGTGACGGCAGCCCCGATGCTGATAGCATCTGAGGTTATGTTAATGTCACGCGCTTGTTTGATTTTTTTGATGTCAATTAATGTTGTGGGCTCAATTCTGTCCTCTTTCATTTGAACAATTAAGTCTGTCCCACCAGCAAATATTTTTGTTTCGTTGCCGGAATTAACAAGTAATGCAACGGCAGATTCAATCGATTCTGGTGCTTCGTAATTCATGTCTTCACTTGTTCCAAAAAGCCCAATAAGGCACGATTAAATGCATCTTTTTGCTCAATATTTGGAAGATGCGCAGCCTCTTTTAGGATAACTAGTTGCGAGCCAGATATCCCAGAATGAAGTGTTTCCGAAGCACTCACAGGACAAGCAGGGTCTTTGTCTCCAACAATTATATTCGTTGGCACTTTTATGTCTTTTAGGATGTGGCGTTGATCCATATCGCGTATCGCTTTAGCGCAATTCACATAGCCCTGTACGCCCGTTGCCCTGATCATATCAGTAATTTTTTGTACATCGTTAGGGTTGGTTTGGTGAAACGGCGCGGTAAACCAGCGACCAAGCGTTCCCTCAATGAGGCTCTCAACACCACTATTTTCGGCTGTTTTGATGCGGTCATCCCATAATGACGCAGGTGGCATAATACAGGCTGTGTCACAGAGCGTTAGTGAAATAACACGCTCGGGATATTTAGCCGCAAAAAGTTGCCCAATAAAGCCTCCCATTGAGAGGCCAACAAAATGAACCTTGTCGAACTTCAGACTATTCAGCAGCGCGACCACATCCTCAACAAAAATATCAATTGAATAGGCATCAGACGGTGCATCTGTGCCGCCATGACCGCGCGTATCATAGCGTAAAACGGTAAAATGTTCGCTTAGCGCGTCAATCTGATCATCCCACATAGGATAGCTCGATAACAAGCTATTACTCAGCATAATAACAGGCGCATCAGGGTTTTTATCGCGCTGCAAATCAATGCGGTAATTTATCGTTATATTATTGGCTAGAACCGTTTTCATAATGTCATCCTCAACCTTAAAACATATACTTAACAGTATTTTACATAAGAGCTTGTTTTGTGAGCTCTAATAATTTTGTGAAAAGTGGTGGAGCCGATACGACAACACGCCCCCCTTTTTTCAGAACTTCCTTAACATCTTGAGTTTCAACTGAACCACCTGCCTCTGCAACCATTAACTGACCGGCAAGATAATCCCATGCATTCATATGGTCTTCGCTGTAACCAAGAAGTTTTCCTGATGCGACATAAGTAAGAGAAAGCGCCCCTGACGCATTGCGAAAAAAGACACCGCCTTCCCCGATTATACTTGTAACAAGCTTTGAGATAAAATCTGGTTTGCTTCTATTTGAAAATCCAACAGCAATAGACCCAGACGTTATATCGGCGTGAGAGGCAACTGAGAGTTTTTTATCATTACACCAAGCCCCTTCTCCAACATAAGCTGTGTATAATTCATCTTGAATGGGGTCATAAATAAACCCAGCAATCGTGCGAAAATCTCTCACGAGGGCAATTACAACCGTCCATGCGGGAATGCCAGCAACAAAATTTGCTGTGCCATCAATGGGGTCTATCACCCATACATAGTCATTTTTCCCCGGCGAAAACCCATCTTCTTCCCCTAAAATACTATCATCGGGAAAAGCATCTGTAATATGCAGCCGAATATGCTCCTCTAGTGCTTTATCAGCCTCAGAAACAAGGTCCTGATGACCCTTTTTATCTATTTTTAAGGTTTCCAAACGCCCAAAATATGTCATGCCGAGCATACCAGCAGAACGAGCCATTTTCCGAGCTAGCTCACAACGTTTTGATTTTGATATTTCCATCTCTTTTAATTCTCTCTCCTTTCTTAAAAACGTTTATCAGATGTCTAAAGTAGTAAAACCTTGTTATTATTTACATCAGGTTTCTGGCTTTTAAGCTATCCCTTACTTAAATATTTATATTTTTGTTACAAACTTCTTTTCTTTCCCCATTTGCTATGTCCAATATGAACCATAACGAAGAATTGTTTCACACGAGAAATGGAGGAACTAATGAAGTTACTATTAAAATTTGCTGTTGCTGGAGCTCTTGTTGCTGGGTCAACTGTGGCTCAGGCAGCAGATAAACTTACATTTTATTGCAGTGCTCAAGAGGACTGGTGTCAGCTAATGACAAAAGAATTTTCTGCAGCAACTGGCATTAAAGTTAACATGACGCGAAAGAGCTCAGGCGAGACCTTTGCGCAAATCAAAGCTGAATCTTCCAACCCAAAGGGTGACATATGGTGGGGCGGCACAGGTGACCCGCATCTTCAGGCAGCTGAAGAAGGCTTAACGATGGCCTATAAATCATCTATGCGGTCAGAATTGCAAGATTGGGCATTACGCCAAGCAGAGTCGGCCAATGACAAAACGATAGGTATTTATTCTGGAGCTCTTGGTTATGGGTATAACGAGGACCTGCTTAAGAAAAACAATCTATCTGTTCCTGCGTGCTGGAAAGACCTGCTTAAGCCTGAATATAAAGGGCATGTGCAGATGGCTAATCCAAATTCATCTGGTACTGCCTACACCACGCTTGCAACAATGGTGCAGCTCTTTGGCGAAGATCAAGGTTTTGAGTTTATGAGAGGCCTTAATAAAAACATCAATCAGTATACTAAATCAGGCTCTGCCCCGATTAAATCTGCTGCTAAAGGTGAGAACACGATTGGTATTGTTTTCATGCATGATGCGGTTAAACAGGCGGTGTCTGGCTTCCCTATTAAGGTGGTAGCGCCATGCGAGGGAACTGGATATGAAATTGGTTCGATGTCAATTATTGAGGGTGCACGCAATCCTGACAGTGCAAAAAAATTCTACGATTGGGCTCTTAGTGCAGCTGCTCAATCACTAGCACTTCAGGTAAAAGCATATCAGGTCCCTTCTAATAATGGGTCCAAGACATCTCCATCAGCACCTGACCTATCTTCAATTAAGCTGATTGATTATGATTTCAAAAAATATGGTTCAAGCAGCGAACGTAAACGCCTTCTCAAAAAATGGGATACTGAAGTTTATGCTCAATAGAGCTTTCTTGAAGGAATAAGTATTTTGATATCTGCTTTAACAGGCCATTATCATCGTAACCCGACCGTTATGCTTTGGCTAATGGTCGGGTTATTTTCATCTATTCTTTTGCCGTGGTACGGCATTGAAGATGGATTTTTTGACTTAGAATGGATTATTGATGGTTACCCCTTAGATAGTGATTTTGCGCCGCTCTTCTTTTTATTGGGTCAAGGCGAAAAACTGTGGTTAACGCCCCTTATCATGCCGTTTTTCTTTGCATTTTTCGCTCTAACGCTGCCACAGCGCTCCTCTGCTTTTTCATGGGCGTTAATAATAGGGGGCGGCCTTGGTCTTATTTGGATGTGTGGACAAGGCCTTTCTATTGGCATTCGCGGCTGGCAAATTGCCTCTCTTCAAGAATTATTTGGTCCATTAGATGAACGCCAGTTTGGCATGGGTTATGGGGCCATCTTATATTTTGCTAGCTGTCTGTTTTTGTTTTCTACAGGCCTTGCAGAGCAACGAGGCACTATGGGAGATAAATTCATCATTGGCATGATCTGTTTTGTTGTCATGCTTGTTGGTATTTTTGTTTTTTACCCCATTATAAAATTAATCATTCTTGCCTTTATTGATGAGCAAAATGCATATTCTCTCTCACTTTTCTGGGAAAAGATAAGTGATAGCCGAATATGGTCTCTTGGATGTGTTTTTGCTGAGCGTCGCTGTGGCGTAGCCTGGAACACTGTCTTTATGGCAACTATTGTCGGCTTTCTGACGACAACATTAGGGCTGGTTTTTGCCCTCCTCGTTACGAGAACAAATCTAAGATACCGCCGCATCTTTAGGGCCATCAGTATAATACCTCTTATCACACCCCCTTTTGTCATAGGTCTTGCTATAATACTTCTGTTTGGTCTCTCGGGAGTCGTTTCAACAACAATCAGCGATATTTTTGGTCTAACACCTACGCGGTGGGTTTATGGTTTGCCAGGCATTGTTATTGCTCAAACACTGGCATATACCCCGATTGCGTTTTTGGTTCTCATTGGTGTTGTGGAAAGTGTTAGCCCCTCTTTGGAAGAAGCTGGGCTTACGCTGCGCGCGAACCCCTCACAAGTATTTCAAACTGTTTCTTTACCCTTAATTCGCCCAGGCCTTGCGAATGCCTTTTTACTTGGATTTATTGAAAGTATGGCGGATTTTGGCAACCCACTAGTGCTGGGCGGCAATTATGATGTGCTTTCAACAGAGATATTTTTTGCCATAGTTGGCGCGCAATACGATCAGGGACGGGCAGCAGTTCTTGCCCTCGTTTTATTATCGTTTACGCTAGCAGCTTTTTATATTCAACGATTCTGGCTAGGCAGAAAGTCATACACTACCATTACCGGAAAAGGTGATAGTGGCTATAATATGAAGCTACCTCCACTCCTCTCCCGAACTGTAATTTTTGTTGGCTCTAGCTGGGCATTTTTTACAATCGTTATCTACAGTATCATTGTTTACGGCAGTTTTGTAGAAATGTGGGGGTTAGATAATAGCCTTACATTTAAGCATTACATTACTGCCTTCTCAGTCTCAATTGAAGAAAATGGCATTCAATGGACTGGTTCTGCTTGGAATTCATTTAGTACAACCTTCATGATTGCCGCAATTGCAGCGCCTCTGACTGCCGCCATTGGTTTGGTTACAGCCTACCTTCTGACGCGCCATAACTTCAGAGGAAAAAATGCTTTTGAATTTGGTACAATGCTGAGTTTTGCCATTCCAGGAACAGTTATTGGTGTGAGTTATATTTTGGCGTTTAATGTCCCTCCCATTGAGATTACGGGGACAGGAATCATTCTAATTGTTAGCTTTGTATTTCGTAATATGCCTGTTGGCGTGCGCTCAGGTGTTGCCGCCATGTCACAAATTGACAAAAGCTTAGATGAATCTTCCCTTACTCTTGGCGCAGGCTCGTTCCATACATTTACTAAGATAGTATTGCCCCTCCTCCGGCCCGCTATATTAGCGGCACTTGTCTTCAGCTTTGTTCGTTCGATGACAGCTATTTCAGCCGTAATTTTCCTTGTGAGTGCAGAATATGATATGGCAACGAGCTATATTATCGGCCGGGTTGAAAATAATGATTACGGGCTGGCCATTGCCTACTCAACTACACTGATATTCCTAATGTTACTGGTTATTATTCTATTGCAAATTATGGTTGGAAAAACTGTTACTAACCGCCGGCAAGCGGGCACTGAAACACAAGGGGGCTTAAATGTCACTTAGACCTAAAAAAAGCGCAGCTGCGACGGTAACTTTTCGTGATGTAACAAAGCTATATGGGAAAGATACTGTTGCTGTTGACAATATATCACTTACCGTAGAGGCCGGCACTCTTGTTACATTACTAGGCCCCTCTGGTTGTGGTAAGACAACAACTCTTCGCATGATCGCTGGCTTAGAAGGTGTTAACAAAGGCAACATCTTTATTGATGATGAGGACATCACAAACATGCCTGCCTCGGAGCGTGATGTGTCTATGGTTTTTCAATCATATGCCTTGTTTCCTCATAAAACGGTCATCGAGAATGTGGCTTATGGCTTGCACTATTCTGGGTTAATTAAAAGTGCAATTCCTGTTAAGGCAAAGGAGGGATTATCTCTTGTTGGGCTAGAGCATTTAGCCGAGCGTTACCCGAGTGAATTGTCAGGTGGACAACAACAACGTGTTGCTGTGGCACGCGCACTTGTACTCGAGCCACAAGTGCTGCTTTTTGATGAACCTCTATCTAACCTTGATGCAAAATTGAGACGCAGCGTTCGTGAGGAAATACGAGAACTCCAGCAAAAGCTTGGGTTAACAGTTGTTTATGTTACCCACGACCAAGAAGAAGCATTAGCTGTATCAGATAAAATTATCGTTATGAATAAGGGAAAAATTGCACAAATTGGCAGCCCACACGAGCTATATGAAAAACCAACAGATTTGTTTGTTGCAAATTTCATAGGTGAGTCAAATATTTTAGATTGCATGATAACATCTGTTACCGACAAGACAGTAGAGGTAAGCGTAGGCGGTAAAATATTTAACATTCCAGCTCAGCACATTAAAAAAGGGCCTGCAAAACTTGCAATCCGGCCTGAGCATATAAGCTTTCACAATGCTCAGAAAAAAGATGGCTTCTCTGGTAGTATTTTATCGGCAACTTATGTTGGCGCTAAAACGGAATATCAGGTGGAAACAAAAGCTGGTAAATTATTTGTAATGGTGGCGTCTACGGAGCGTTTACGAGACGTTAACACCAAGATTAACCTTGGATTGTCTCCGGATAAAATGCTGCTATTTAACGATTAATTATCTACCAATCTTTTTTTAAAAAAATTACCGTCACTCTGGATGAGTGTAGCATTCGATTTATTTCCATCGCTTTTTGTTACCAGAATAATTCTCGCACACATAGAAGATGAGTGTTAGCCATGCATGACCTACTGACTGAGGAACATATAGTCTCATATGCCCGTGATGGCGCTGTTTTTATCAAAGGCCTTTTTGCTGATCATGTTGATGACATTAAAAAAGGCATTGCTCTTAATATGGCTAACCCAAGTGAATATGCGGCAGAAAATTTAAAACCGGGTGAAGCAGGGCGATTTTTTGATGATTACTGTAATTGGAGCCGTATTCTGCCGTTCCAAGATGTCATTACTCACTCACCAGTTGGTGAGGTTGCAGCTGATTTGATGCAATCTCATAATGTTCAGCTATTTCATGACCATGTTCTGGTTAAGGAAGCCGGAACGGGAAAAACGACACCTTGGCACCAAGATAGCCCTTATTATTTTGTTGATGGCGAGCAGACCGTGAGCTTTTGGTGCCCGGTTGATCCGGTAGACGCTTCAACATTGCGCTGTGTTGCCGGTTCTCATAAATGGCCCCGCCCCGTTCTTCCCACTCGCTGGTTATCAGAAGAAAATTTCTATCCTGATGCAGATGCCTATATGCCTGTTCCTGACCCTGATAATGAAGGCATGTCGATTTTAGAATGGCCCATGGAACCCGGCGACGCAGTTGCTTTTGATTTTCGCATGCTTCATGGCACGCGCGGCAATAAAACACAAAACCGTCGACGCGCTTTCTCACTTCGTCTTGTGGGTGATGATACCCGATATATAGAACGCTGCGGCCCCACCTCACCTCCCTTCCCAGGGCATGGGATGGAAGGCGGCCAACGACTTCGCGAGGATTGGTTCCCGATAATCTATAGCCGCTCAGCAGGTTCCTGATATTTTTTAAAAAAAATAGGTTAAATCCAAAATTTACACTGTAGTTTATTTTGTTAATAACAGTAGAGTTAAAAAAACAATGAGATGGCTGAGGATAATATGTTTTTTACGAAAATTTTAGCAAAAAAAGGTAGAGATTAATGTTAGTTGACGTTCGTACCTATCGCTGTGTACCCGGCACAATAAATGCGCATCTTGCGCTATATGATGAATTTGGCAGAGCACCGCAATATCGCTGCTTGGGAGAGCCTCTCGCTTTTTTGAAAGGTGAGACGGGCGACCCAAACGAGTTTGTTCATATCTGGGTTTATGAAAATGCAGGTGACCGTGAACAAAAACGCACAAAACTCTGGTCCGACCCTGAATGGCTTGCTTACACCAAGAAAAGTGCCGAGCTGGGCGCGCTTGAAATGCAGAATAATAAATTGATGACGCCGACAAGCTTTAGTCCCTCGTTAACTAATTCCTGATAATCTCTTCATAATCGTTATTATCGTCACTAATATCGCCTAATAGGCTCGCTCAGAAAGGTCTTTTGATGACCCAGTTTTCCCCTGATTTGCTCCAAAATATTCGGAGCCGTTTTGCCCAGATTGATACATGTCCTATTCAAGGTCAGCGCATCTTCTTTGAGAATGCCGGCGGCGCCCTTACGCTGAATAAGGTTGTTGAAACATCATCAGAATATGCTGCTATCCCTGATAATCAGGGACGCGACAATCCAGGCTCGCACGAACTTGTGCGTGTTATTAATAAAGCAAAGCAGGATTTACGTACCTTTATGAATGCGCCCAAGGGTACATTTTTTGTCGGAGAGAGTGGTACTGAGCTTATTTTTCGTCTTGTGATGAATGCCTGCCTTGGCACAGCGCATGACGGTATTGCTTTAGGCTCCACAATCGAACATCCGGCAACCCGAAGCGCCTGTGCGCGCTGGGCGCCTATCAGTGGTAAACGCCATGTACTTATCACCCATGATGATGCCAAGGGTCTTGTGAGCGCTGAAGCCTATGCAGCGCATATCCAAGAAGATACCCGCGTTGCAACGATATTACATACATCTCCTGTGACAGGTATGGGGATGGATGTTGCCGCTATTTCTAAAGCCATTCGCGCCGTAAGCCCTGATTGTTTTATCATTGTTGATGGTATTCAACATGCCGCACATGGGCAGATCGATATCGAAGCCTATGATGTGGATGGTTATGTTATCTCGCCTTACAAAATGTTTTCACGCCATGGTTATGGCCTAGCTTGGATTTCAGAGCGTATGGCTGCATTACCGCATGACAGCCTTGTTGGGGGTCCTGCAGAAAACTGGGAGCTTGGCACGCGCGATACCGGCGCCTATGTCACATTGTCAGATGTTGTTGATTATTTGGACTGGCTTGGCAGTTCTGTATCTGACAGCACAGACCGCCGCGCCCGCTTTATTGCGGCTGGCAAGGCCATTCACGGACATGAACAGGCCCTTACCACCGCAATGATTCACGGCACCGGCAATTTGCCCGGCCTTGCTGAAATGGATCATGTAAACATCATTGGCGGGGTTGATAATCCAGCTCGCGAAGGGCTGGTATCACTTTATGTCGATGGGATGGCATCTCACGATGTCGTCGCCCGTCTTAATCAAGAGGGCGTACGCACCCATCTTCGTAAA
Source organism: Alphaproteobacteria bacterium UBA4588 (assembly GCA_002387605.1). Classification (GTDB taxonomy): domain Bacteria; phylum Pseudomonadota; class Alphaproteobacteria; order Puniceispirillales; family Puniceispirillaceae; genus UBA4588. The sequence goes on from DGJU01000027.1 coordinate 13,933, forward strand.
GCTGACCATTATTCTGGCAATGTACTTGACCCGCTTGGTCTTGATGGCTGCGTGAGAGTTTCAATGTGCCATTATAATAGTGAAGCTGAGGTCGCGCAATTTCTGGCTGTGATGAAAACAATATCAGCGTCTCTGTAAAGCTGCGCTGTTTGCTTATGCTTTAGCAAGGTAGATGCTCTGCACAAAATCACGATCCTGAAGGGGGTTGTGAAACGGGATTTCAACTGCGCTGGCAGAGGCAAAAACTGACTGAAGACGCCTCACAAAACCGTCATCCGGCGGCTCATTAGACCAGAGGGCAAAGATACCGTCTGGCACGAGGTGTTTTTTTGCCTCAGCAAGGCCAGCTGGCTGATAAAAGCCTGCATGGGATGCCGCGAGATGAAAATCTGGTGTATGGTCTATATCAAGCAGGATAGCATCGAATTTTCGACCTACTGCGCGTGGGTCAAACCCTGCTGCGCCCTCTGCCATCTGAAAAAAGTCACCCTCAACAAACTGCAATTTTGGGTTTTTGCTTAACCCTTCACCCAGCGGTATAAGGCCTGTTTTATGCCAGTCAATTACTGGTGATAGCTTTTCTACCACCAGAAGCTCATCGATACGGGCATCTTCTAGCGCGGCGGCAGCCGTAAACCCCATACCAAGCCCGCCAACAACAACAGCTAATGGGTCCTCTTTTTTAACAGCCTCCAAGCCATATTTTGCCAGAGCAATTTCTGATGTCGTAAACAGGTCCGACATCAAATGCTCATCACCTAGCATGATCTCCAGAACATCAACATCAAGCCGTAGCTCACGCCGACGCCTCAATGAAATCGGCCCGATAGGTGTTGGCTGATAATCTAATTCCTCAAAAAAACGGCTCATATCTATTTTTTCCTAAAATGGGACTGCGCCATTCACCTGAAACCCCTGCCCTTACCGCTTTTTAAGGCAGAGGATTACTATTACCCTTTTGCAAGATTTTTGGACGGGTCGTAAAAAGGTAGCCCTGTTATATGAGCAGAACGCAAACCGGATGATGTTTCAACCGATACTACGCCGTCAGCATCAAAAGAAGCGAGTTCAATCATTGCCATTGCTATATTTTTTTCAAGTCTGGGAGAATAGACGGCTGAGGTAACCCTCCCCACGACACTATCATTACAAATAACTGGCCAGAAGCTGGTATTAGGCCCAGCAAACGCCTCACCCTCAATGATTAAGCCAATCTGTTTGCGCGTTATACCCTTATCACGAATGGCGCTGAGAGCAGTTTTGCCAATAAAATCAGCGTCAGAATCAAGCGCAACCAACCGGTCAAGACCAAGCTCAAACGGATTTGTCATATTATCCATATCAGCGTGATAAGACAGCATTCCGCCCTCAATACGGCGAATGGTTGAGGTATGACCGGGTTTTAAGCCAAACGGTTTGCCAGCTGACATAAAAGCATCCCACAGATCAGACCCGCGTGAGCCATCCTGTAGGTAGATTTCATATCCAAGTTCACTTGACCAGCCCGTTCTAGAGACAATCAGCTCCATACCGTCTAATGTCAGTGTCCGAAGCCAATAATATTTTAACGTGGCAATTTCATCCCCAAATAAGGCCTTCATGATATCCATCGAACGCGGCCCCTGTAATTGCAGGGGAGAGACGTCAGGCTCACAGATATGAACATCTAAGCCAGCATTCACAGCCACACCTTGCGCCCATAACAAGACATCACTATCCGCAAGGGAAATCCAATATTTGTTTTCGCCGACCCGCAATATGATTGGGTCATTTAAAATACCGCCATCAGCGTTGGTGATAAGCGCATATTTACATTGCCCGACAGCCATTTTACTTAAATCGCGCGGTGTTAGAAATTGCACTAATTGTGAGGCATCTGGCCCGGTAATCTGAACCTGACGTTCAACGGCAACATCACATAAGATAGCGCTGTTCAACAGATTCCAGAAATTTTGCTCCGGATCGCCAAAATCACGCGGAATATACATATGATTATAAACTGAAAACGCTGTTGCACCCCATTTAACGGTAGCATCAAAATACGGAGATTTACGAATTTGCGTGCCAAAACCAAAATCAGTCACCTGTTTCATTTACCACTCCTCACTCTTTAGTTGATTGCTCGTTACCACGGGCATCGTTTAGGTCAGCAAAATGACATTATCTATTGCTATTTGCTAAAATACACAGCTACCGTCCTAATATGTTCTAAAACGGCTTATGTTTGCCAAATGCTTCGGCACAGACGCGCAGACCGTTTGGAAGCGATGACGTAGTGGTATTTTTACAGTTAAGGAGACGGTGACATGCATGTTGGGATAATTGGCGTAGGCCTGATGGGGCATGGAATAGCGCTCAATATTTTAAAAGCTGGTTTTTCCCTTATCCTCTTGGACCATCCCGGAAATCAGCCTGATAGCACGCTCACCGGCATGGGCGCTGAACGGCGGCCATCATCGGCTGCTATCGCAGCAGAAGCAGACCTTATTATTTTATGTGTGACAGGCGCGCCCCAAGTTGAGGCAGTGCTCACCGGAGAGAATGGCGTCATATCCGCCCTAAAAGAGGGCACGATTATCGTGGATTGTTCAACCTCACTGCCAGAAACAACCGAGAAGATGGCATCACTCGTCACTGCGGCTGGAGGATATTTTTTAGATGCGCCAATGACACGGCTTGCAAAACAGGCTCACGAAGGCACGCTAAATATTCTTGTCGGCGGCGAGGCTGAAATACTCGAAGCCGCGCGGCCGGTATTAGATACATTCACAGAAAATATTGACCATGTTGGCGGTGTAGGATTTGGACACCGCATGAAGCTCTTGCATAACTACGTCTCTATTGGCCATATGACGTTGCTCGCAGAAGCTGCAGCACAAGCAGCGGACGCTAATATAGACCCTCATATTTTTGTTGATGTCCTGACCAAAGGTGGCGGCGCTGGTGCAGCATTGGACCGGCTTAAAAACTGCATTCTAACCGGTGAGACGAGCGATGTTCCCTTTGCTATTGGTAATGCGGTAAAAGATATTGATTATTATCGTGAAATGGTAGGCGATACGTCGGCAAGCCGCTTTGTTGCAGACGGCGTTTCATCGGCAATTAGCGCCGTAGCTCAGGAAAATAGCGCGGCATATGTTCCTGAACTAACAAAGCTTTTTCGGCGCAAATAGCCTAAAAATGACCAGCCGCTGAGATGAAGGCACATATTTCAGAGCCGTTACACGCGCTCAAAATAAAAAAACACTGTCTGAAGGCTTGCACAGCTTTGTCTTTTGGCTCATTTTCGATCACAGCTAGATCATAGATATTACGGCGGCGTAATGCTATGTGGGTATAATCAGATTTAACTTTAAGTGAGCAAATAACATGTATGAAAAGCTTGAACTACTGATCGACGGGACTTGGAGACAGGGATCCGAAGATAAATCAGAGCCGGTTTATAATCCAGCAACAGGTGAGGTGCTCGGCACACTCCCTCATGCGAGCGTGTCTGACCTTGATGAAGCTTTGTTAGCAAGCCAGAAAGGGTTTGATGTCTGGAGGTCGGTAACAGCGTTCGAGAGACAAAAAACTCTTGAAAAGGCGGCCCGTCTGCTTGAAGAACGTTTCGAGACAATCGCTGCCAATCTGACCAGAGAAATGGGCAAGCCCCTCGCCGAAGCAAAAGTAGAGCTGCAAATGGCGATCGATATTCTGCGCTGGTATGGCGAAGAAGGAAAACGCATCTACGGTAGAACAGTCATGCCCCGGGTAGCAGGCATGCAACAAACTGTCAGAAAAGACCCTATCGGTCCTGTTATTGCGTTTGTCGCATGGAACTTTCCGGCCGTTAATGTGATGCGTAAAGTGGCTGGCTCTCTTGCAGCTGGCTGTTCTGTCATTATTAAGCCAAGTGAAGAAACGCCCGCTACTGCCGTCGCAATTGGTCGCGCGCTTACCGATGCAGGGTTACCTGATGGCGTTTTGAGTATTGTTTTTGGTGTGCCAGCAGAAGTCTCAGAGCATCTTTGCAAATCACCTATTCCGCGCAAGCTATCTTTTACCGGAAGTGTGCCAATTGGCATCCATCTGCAGAAGCTCGCAGCAGAAAATATGATCAAATGCACCATGGAGTTGGGTGGTCATTCTCCCATGATCGTTTTTGAAGATACTGATGTTCAAAGTGCGGCAAAGCTATGTGCTATGGGCAAATTCAGAAATGCTGGTCAGGTCTGTATTTCTCCAACAAGGTTTCTTGTCCAAAAATCAGTTCATGGCGAATTTATTGATGCTTTTGCATCCGCTGCTGAAAAAATTGCGGTCGGTGATGGCTTAGAGGGAACCTCACAGATGGGACCTTTGGTTGCTGAAAGACGCATCGCTATTATGGATGGACTTGTAGAAGATGCTGTTAAGTCTGGTGCAACTGTTGTTACAGGTGGACACAGGCTCAATCGCTCTGGAAGCTTTTATGCACCAACAATCCTCAATAATGTTTCAGACGAAGCACAAATCATGAATGCTGAGCCGTTCGGACCTGTTGCGCCTGTTGATAGCTTCTCAGATATTGATGAAGTAATCGCGCGGGCAAATAGACTTCCCTTTGGTCTGGCTGCTTATGCCTTCACCAAAGACCCAGCCATTGTAAATAAGCTTAAAAATGAGCTGCAGACAGGATTACTGGGAATTAATTCAACAATGGTTGCATTTCCTGAAACACCATTTGGCGGTATTAAGCATTCAGGCTATGGCTCTGAAGGCGGTATTGAAGGTCTTGAGGCCTTTTTAGTCACTCGGTTCGTAACTGAAACTTACTAATTAAAAAGGGCTTTTAAGCAGCCCTTAAAACGCCGATTTAAGACGCCTTTATAGTGTTTACTATGAGGGCGTCTTTTTTTATCAGTAATCGCGCCAATATATCTATCAGGTCTTTTGATTAGAAATCTCGATAAGATTGCCATCAGGGTCCCGCACATAAATAGACCATAAAGGTCCCATAGCACCGGTTTTAGCAACAGGCCCATTTTCGATAGAGACAGAAAATTCTTCAAATCGTTTGCACCAATTTTCAACGGTAACGTCACTCAGAAGGCAGATATCCACTGCGCCTGCCACAGGGCAGCGAGCATGAGGGATATAAGGTGATGACGCATCGTGAAGATTGATCTTTTGCTGGCCAAATAAAACAGCCAACCTGTCAGCACTGCCATCTGGCGGTGAGAACCGTTGTAACGTCATGCCCAGAATCTCACAGTAGAAATAAATTGTTTTATCCATATCCTGCGCGGTGAGCACAATATGGTCGATAGCGGTAATCATATGAATATCCCTCCCCAATAGAAATGTTGATTAAGAATAATGCGGCATACAGGACATCTAAGCGTTATGAAAAACTAAACGTAACAGTTTGATAACGAATACCATTTGTCATCAGTGCCTGAAACCGGAAGATTCTGAAGATTAAAAGGTTGCGTGTTAAGTCTATTACTGTAACAAAACGTTATTTATTAGAAAATCTAAAAAGATTTTATTGTTACTTGGGCTAAGGGATATCACCTGCCATGAAAAACTCCCCGATAAAACAATCAAACCGCTATGTTAATGATCTGAGACGAATCTATTTTTCGCATGATCAGGTGAAACAACGCAGAATGGTTCTTCTGCCATTTACAATTGCCGCCCTCTTCCTTGTGATTGCAGGTATTTATGGCAGCATGAGCCTTGATGTTGCGAGCGAAGATGTTGTTATGCTTGTCTCTGCTGCGGTAATCGGCGGTTATATGGCATTAAATATCGGGGCAAATGATGTCGCCAACAATATGGGACCTGCTGTTGGCGGAAAAGTCCTTACCGTTGCTGCTGCGGTTATCATTGCTGCGGTATGTGAGAGTGCAGGCGCGCTTTTGGCTGGTGGTGATGTCGTTAAAACCGTCGCCAAAGGCATTATTAATCCAGGAGACGGCGTCGATATTGGTGATTTTCGTAATCTGATGCTCAGCGCGTTACTCGCTGCGGCTCTCTGGATTAATCTGGCGACATTTATGAATGCCCCTGTTTCAACAACCCACTCTATTGTTGGCGGTGTTATGGGAGCTGGCATTGCAGGCGCAGGCTTTGGTCTTGTGAACTGGACCACGATGTCAAAAATTGCTGCTAGCTGGGTTATCTCGCCTGTTTTTGGCGGCTTAGTAGCTGCCGGACTGCTATTTCTAATCAAAGTTAAAATTCTGAATGCCCAAGACCGCAATCAGGCGGCGCGCAGATGGGTTCCGGTGTTAATCGGTCTGATGAGTTCGGCATTCATGGCTTATATGGCAATGAAGGGCTTGAAAAAGATTTGGAAGCCTTCTGTAGAAGTTATTGTTTTATATGCCATTTTATCATTTTTTATCACATGGTTTATCTCGATTCCCTTCATCAAAAAACAAGCTGAAAATTTGGGTAACCGGAAAAAACAGATCAATACGCTGTTTAATGTTCCGCTCATTATTGGGGTTGCACTGCTCTGTTTTGCGCATGGTGCAAATGATGTAGCAAACGCGGTTGGCCCCTTAGCGGCGATTGTGTCCACTTTCACCGACCCTTCGGTTGCAGCCAAGGTTTCTATCCCATTATGGGTTATGATAATTGGCGCCTTTGGGCTTGCGCTGGGATTGCTGTTATTTGGGCCGAAGCTGATTAACACTGTTGGTGAAAAAATTACCCGCTTAAACGCACCACGGGCTTACTGTGTGGCTCTTGCCTCTGCTGTGACGGTGTTAATTGCAACCACACTTGGTTTGCCTGTTAGCTCAACCCATATCGCTATCGGAGCTATTTTTGGCATTGGGTTTTTGCGGGAATATATGGAAAACCCCGATAAAAAACGTCTCAAGCCTATTCATAAATTAAACCCGACTGCCTTGGATGCATTTCAAAATGTTGAAATCCGGCTACGCCGTAAATTAGTGCGCCGGCGCTATGTTTTATCAATCGGGGCAGCATGGATTATTACAGTTCCAGCGTCAGCTATACTTGCAGCTTCTCTTTTTTATGTTTTGCAATTTCTAATATCCACGGTGAAATAGCCATAAATTGCGTGATAAGGCCTTGATAATCATCTCGCTCGGTTACTTTTTGTGCCTTGTCGAGAAGTGACCAATGTCGCTCACGTTTTGACTGCTCCGGCCATTCATCAAATTGCTCTGTCACCAGCAAGGGATAGTAAGTTACCGGCACATTTTTTATCGATAAGCCGTCACTTTTTCCGATCACAACCGTCATGGGGAAATCGGACAATATCTTGCCCTTAACGCCAGCTTCTTCAAACGCCTCACGTTTACATCCCTGCTTATGCGTTTCCCCTGATTTCAAATCACCTTTGGGGAGTATCCAGCGTCCTCGTTTTTGTGAAGTCACAAACATGACAGCTATACGATCGTCACTCACATCAAACGGGATGACGCCTATCTTATAATCCATTATATTCACTATCCTTCTTTAACTTTTCGTAATAACAGACAGTTACAGGAACTGATTAACTTCGATCATATTAGCTGTCGGGTCAAGAACATAGATCTGATGCATATCAGCCATGGCATACATGCCGGCATCGGTTACGCTCACATCATCTTGTTGTAGCCGCTCTGCTACCGCCAACACATCCTTAACCCAGAAAGCTGGGTGCCCGCCGATAGAAGGATTATGGGCAAAATTATTGCGATGAGCAAAGCCTGCATCAGGCCGAATGATATGAAGCCCGCGATTAAGCGAGCCAAGCGGCAAAATTGATAAGGCTTCAGGATCAATGCTGAAATCACCCTTCTTGGATGGTGCCTGCCACTGTCCCTCATGGCATTCTGCAATCAGGCAAAAAAAATCAACGACTTTGCGAACATCACCGGCTTGCAAATTCACATGATGCAGACCCCAGCCCCACTCCTTCTCCCATGGCTGAATATCATCTTCGGAAAGGGTGGTGGATGCCTGACAGAACGCAACCAGATTATGCGCAGGATCAAACGTATAAAGCGCTGCTACCTCAAAATCCCCCTGCGGGGCATCACAATATGAATAACCATGCTGTGTAAGCCGGCGGGCAACAGCCGGCAAGTCAGGCACATCAAGGGCCAGATAATGCGCGCTAGTCTGGCCATAAATCTTACCTGACTGGTTTATGAGTGTGCCGCGCGGACGCTCAATCCGAAGCCCCCTGCTCCCCTGTCCGAAGCAAACAGAATTATCATCTCGTGATGAAGGGGGGCCAAGCCCAATATGGGTTTCAAAAAAATAGCGTGCAGCTTCAAGATCATGAGTTGCAAGAGATACTCTATGTAACGCCCACATAATTACCTGCCTTTCTTTTACCCCCCTCACTGTGAAGAGCTGCTATTACCTCTTTTAAATGAAACGCTACCACCCAGAATGGCCCGCCTCAACCCATCACACACAGCCAACAGCGCAAGAGGCATCTGGCTTGCAAACAAAGCCAAACTGCTTAAGCTATTTATAGAGAGTTACAAGACAGGTGTAAGCTTATGGTACAATCCTACTCAGTTGAAACCTATTCAGTTGAAGATTACGTTACAGATATCCGCGCTGCTGTTGCGCATAATACATCAGATGACGCTATTACGCAGGCTATCAAACCTCTTGCGAAACGACTTGCTAGTAACACATCCTGGATTAAGGATTCATATCGCGAAGTTGATGAAGAACAAGGCTTTGGTCTGCATCTGCTGCATGAGGAAGATAATCACGACCTAGCTGTTTTTGTTATCGCATGGGCTCCTGGCAGAGGCCTTGCTGCGCATAACCATAAAACATGGGCTGTGGTAGCCGGCATTGAGGGACAGGAGCATGAAACAAATTACCGGCGGCTCGATGATGGGCTAAAATCAGGTTTTGCCCAGCTTGAGAAAACCCACGAAGAAACCATTCTTGCCGGTAATGTTGTGTGCTGTATGCCAGAGGATATTCATAGCGTTCATAACAATGGAGCTCAAATCGCTGTTTCTTTACATACATATGGGCGGCATTTGAATTATACTGGCCGGTCACTATTCGATAATGAGACTCATTCTGAGACGCCATGCATTGTAAAAATTACAGATGAATAATCTGACGTTTGCAAAAACCATCGAAAGCCAAACATGATGACTGATACAAATCTGAAACCTCTTGATGGGGTTAAAGTTCTCGAGTTTGGACAAATAGCTGCCGGACCCTTTGCTGGCTCTCTACTTGCTGATTTAGGCGCTGATGTGGTCAAGGTTGAACGACCTGATGGCGGTGACGG
>DGJU01000027.1:23262-44612 GCA_002387605.1 Alphaproteobacteria bacterium UBA4588
GCAGATGTGGCCCATCTAAAACAGCTTGTTGGTGCGTGTGATATCGTTCTGGAAAATTTCCGTCCGGGCGTTCTGGCTCGTTTAGGGCTGGGATATGAGGACCTTAACGCGGTAAACCCTAGATTAATTTATTGCTCTATCTCTGGTTTTGGTCAGACCGGGCCAAATGCCAATAAAGGCGCGTTTGATGTGACCGTACAAGGGTTTAGCGGATTGATGAGCGTCACCGGCGAGACCGGCGGCACACCGGTTAAGAGCGGTGTCCCCGTCGGTGATTTCTGCGCTGGACTTTATGCTGGCTACACTATACTTGCGCGCCTGCTTCAGGCACAAAAGACTGGCAAGGGGGCTCATATTGACTGCACCATGCTAGGCGGGCTTATCGGGGTATCAGCTTTGCAGACATCTGAGTATTTCGGCACCGGAAATACGCCTCAGGCTCTTGGCTCAGCCCATCCCCGCAATGCGCCTTACCGGGCATTCAGGGGTAGCGATGATTATTTCATAATTGCGGCTGGTAATGACCGTCTATGGGCAGAGGTTGCAGACGCAGCTGGCCTGCCCCACCTTACCACAGACCCGCGCTTTATCAGCCAAGTGCTACGGGCAACTCATCAAGATGAGCTATTCGAATTGTTACAGCCAGAGTTTGAAAAAAAGACTGCCGCCTTTTGGCTGGAGGATATGGAGCGTCGCGGTGTACCCTGCTCGCCTATCAACACCTACCCCGATGCCCTGAATAGCGAACAGGTAGCGCATATGAATCTTGTGCGCCCGCTTCACCTTCCAAACGGCGCTGAAACCCGCACCACAGCCTTCCCGATTGCCATGACTGGCTTTGAATTCGATATTTACCGGTCGCCGCCAATGCTTGGCGCACATAATGAGGAGGTTGCCGCTGACTGGCTAAGCGAACCTGCCAAAGGAGCGTAAGAGATGAGTACCGTAACATTTGCACAGCACGGGGCTATCGCAAAGATTACCCTGAATAGACCAGACAAGCTCAATGCGTTTTCAGCAGAACTTGTTCATGATCTGACACAAGCCATTAGCAAAGCCGCCGCATCCGGAGCGCGGCTGGCACTGTTTCAGGCCGAGGGTAAGGGGTTTTCTGGCGGCTTTGACCTTAGTTCGATTGAACAGGAGACAGATGGCGACCTTGTCTTGCGCTTTATCCAAATAGAGCAAATGCTGCAGGCCGTCTATCATGCGCCGCTCGCCACTATGGCTATTGTGCATGGTGCTTGTTATGGGGCAGCAGCCGATTTGGTAGCAGCCTGTCAGTGGCGCGTTGCAACATCTGATGCCCGTTTCCGTATTCCCGGGCCGCGTTTTGGGCTAGCGCTCGGCACCCGAAGACTAGCCGAACTTGTTGGTGAGGATAGATACCGCCAGCTTGTCTTGCGCACGAAACCGTTCGATGCGGCTGAAGCTCTTTGTGCTGGCGTCATCACCCACATAGCTGGACAGGAAGAGTGGGAGAGCATAACCCAAAATGTATTGGCTGAGGTAAGCGCGCTCGACCCCCTCACCTTCACCCGCATTTCATCACAACTGCGCCGCGAGATGAAGGACGCTGATCTGGCTGAACTTGTTCGCTCTGCTACTGATGGCTCGGTAAAAGCCCGTATCCTTGCTTATGTGGACGAAATGGCAGCCATTAGAGCTAGCCACAATAATTCTTGATGATTTTAACGAAAGCTTTGTTCATACTAGTTTATGACCTTTTCTCTTATAGCGCGTGATGAAATAACAGGGTTTTACGGCATTGCGGTTGCAAGCCGGTTTTTTGCGGTTGGCGCAACCATTCCCCATTTTGGTCAGAACTGCGCTGTTGCATCGCAAGCCCTTGTAAATCCTATGTGGGGCGTTGCAGGGCGTGAACATCTATCAGCTGGCATGTCTGCTAGCGAAGCGCTGAATGCAACCAAGATACTGGATAATGGTCAGTCACAACGCCAAGTTCACATGATTGACCAGAGGGGTAGAACAGCTGCTCATACAGGGGCTGATTGCATAGGCTGGGCAGGCCATCTTACAGCAGACGGCGTATCGGTTGCCGGTAATATGCTGGAAAATGACCAGGTGATTGCCGCTATGATGCAGTATTATAACGACCATAAAACAGTAGAATTTGCGAGCCGTATTTTGGGCGCCATGCAGGCTGGCGAAAGCGCTGGAGGCGATAGTCGAGGCCGGCAATCAGCAAGCCTAACCATTCATCGCGGTGAGCTATTTCCCTGGCTTGATTTACGCTCAGATGACCATGACGCGCCGCTGGATGAAATTGAAAGATTATTGGCTGTCGCGCAGGAACGCTATATTCATTTTACTGAATTAATGGGACATTCTGATAATTTTAGCGGCAGAGCTGATAGAACCAAAATTGATGCGGCGATAGAACAAGGTGAGAAGGAGCGCCGGCAAAAAGGAATTATGTCAGCCTCACGGGCAACAACAAAATCCTAACCTAACAGGGGCCAAGTTATCGCCCCGCACTACCCGTTCACATTAAAAATAGCCCTTGGTTGCCCCGCCATCAACACTGATGCCCGTGCCATGAATATGACGTGCTTCAGCGCGGCACAGAAAGCCAACAATGCCAGAAACATCTTCTGGCTGGCCAAGCCGCCTGATGCCCTCTGCCTTGATCCGTTCTTTCATGACATCTTCAATTGATTTATCTTCATCTTTGGCACGGGTCGCAAGCAATCCTGTTAATCTGTCTGTTTCTGTCTGCCCCGGATGTATCCAGTTAACATTAACATCATCAACCAGTCCCTGACCGGCCAGCGCTTTGGTATAATTTGCCAAAGCGGCATTCACCGAACCACCTACCATGAATTTAGGATCGGGGGTCCGCGCGGCGCTGCCAATAATCATAATAACAGTACCTGAATTCGCTTTCAGGCTCGGCCAGAAGAGCCGCGATAGCCGAACGCCTGCATGAAATTTAAGCGCAAACCCATCAAGATAATCACCATCTGGTTGGTCAGGAAATACACCGCCCTTTGTTGCGCCTGCGCTATGAATCAGAATATTACATTTCTGAAATGCATCCAGATGGGCTGCAAAAGCAGCGTTGCATCCCTCAGGGGTTGCAAGATCGCCTGCATATCCGCGAATAACGCTGCTGGTTTCTGCTTCGATCTCAGCAATGGCTTTCTGAATTTGCTGATTATCTCTGCCAGAAATCATGACATCTGCACCGTCACCTGCAAGCTGCTTGGCAATCGCTAGCCCAATGCCTCTGCTGCCACCGGAGATAAACGCTGCCTGTGAAGAAAGTGGTTTCATCATATACCTCGCTTTACGGAAATAATTCTTCTGGGAAATGGTTTTGTGGGATCAGCGCCCCATTCTGGGTTACCACGATTGCTGAACATTGCTGAGCATTTATAATCGCATCATCCATCTTTTTGCCGGCCGCCAGACACGCCATCAGCGCGCCGTTAAAGGCGTCACCAGCGGCCGTGCTATCAATGATATGCGCGACCGGTTCAGGAGAGATGAGATGTTGTTGTGATGCATCAGCTGACAATGTAGGGGCGGCGCCGTTTTTCACGATAACATGACCAGCACCCCATGAAAGATAACGCGCCGCAACATCAGCTGCATGTCTATCCCCAAAGGCAATACCCTCATCATCAAGGCTCGGCAAAACGATATCAGCAATACTGCCAGCCTCGGCAACACAAGCCCGCATGATATCAGCATTTTCCCATAATTTAGGGCGAATGTTTGAATCAAAAAATACAGTCTTATCAGGTGTTTTTGCGGCCTTTATCATCTGCAATAGCGCTGTACGCCCCTGCGGCGGTAAAATCGCCAGACTAATGCCAGACAGATAGATATACTGCGCTGTTGCCAGCTTATCTGCTAGCATTTCAGGCGCATCCATCATCACGCGGGCAGCAGAATGTTCGCGCCAGTAACTAAAACTGCGCTCCCCATCACTCAGCTGAATCATATAAAGGCCAACAGTGCGATTTTCACTGCGGGGTATCATCTCGCATGAAATATTATGGCGTGCCATAAAAGCAATTATCTCATCAGATATTTGGTCCACACCAAGGCCTGTGTGAAATCCAACGCGCCACTCATCGGGCAGAAACATCTGCGCGTAATACAGGCTGTTAAACACATCTCCGGCAAAGCCGCGCTGTAGCAAGTCTGGCGTTTTTGTTGCCGCCAGCTCCACCATCACTTCACCAATACCAAGGCACGTCTTCATCACTTCCCTAACCTCAACCATTTATCGAACAGCGCTACCACGCCATCCATTATTAGCATTACGTAAATTTTTAATGACACCTTATAACATTATGATTTTATGTGCTTAATTTTTTTAGCCCCAGGGACCCGTTTTTCGTTTAACCGAGGGAACAGAGCCACGTCTCAATGAAACTTTTTGGGCCGTACTCATGCCTGATGCAGTCAGTTTTGGTGCATTAAACTTCACATGCGGCTTTTTAAAGAAAGGAATGAGGGCAGCCCCTGCAACAGCGCCGCCAGCATGCGCCCAATAGGCAACCCCATCCGGCGCGCTCAATACGCCGCTAATCTGGCCAAACGCCCAGAGAGCAAAGATTGCGATAGCCGGAATATTCATGGTTCGAAAAAAGACAAAAAAGACGAACAGACACTTAAAATTAGCACGCGGAAATAGCATGACATACGCCAATATCATACCACTAACAGCCCCAGAAAACCCAACTAACGGCACTTCGGATGAGGTATCTGTAAAGCCATGCGCCAAATTTCCAGCAATGCCGCAAAGAATAACAAAAAACAGAAATTTTAACTTCCCCATTTTATCTTCAAGATTATCCCCAAGAAGATAGGCAACCCACAGATTTCCGGCGATATGCATAAAGCCGCCATGGCTCACCATTGCTGTTACAAGCGTTACGGATGGTGAGAATATATCCAGTGAGGCTGGTAGTTCTGCACCAAAGAAAAGGCGGGCGGGAATAAAGCCAACAGCATAGATAAATTCTGGCGGATTACCAAGCTGATAGCCAAAATACCACGCCATCATAAAACCGATTAACAACCAGTTAATCAGCGGTTTAGAGGCAGTTGGATTATCATCAAATAACGGGAAGAAGAACATAGATACCGTATAGAGGTGTGAATTTTCTAACGCCCCATAAAATCACGCAATGCCTGAAATGTCGACCCGTTAGATAAATCAGCACGAGCCGGTATCGCTTACTCAGTCTGCAATAGCCCTCTTATCGCCATTGACTTCATCTCCAATACGCTATTTCTAAGGTGAGGTGCCTGAAGGAGGACAATTATAATGAACCCCATTTTGACAAGATTATCACAGATGACGCGCTCTCCCATGAGGCGGTTCCTGCCTTTGGCAGCCTGTTTTGGCCTTACCCTGTCATTTTTATCAGCCTGCGCCCAAAATGATGTCACTGCATTAGATAAGAGGCGTCCCCTGCTATCATTAGAGGCGTTTTTTGCAGGTGATACGGTAGCTTACGGTATTTTTGAAGATCGTTTTGGCAATCTGAAACGCCAGTTTCGAGTGAATATCACCGGCACGATAGAAGATGATGTCCTTATTCTGGATGAACAGTTTCTTTATGATGATGGCGAGCGTAATAGCCGCATATGGCGCATCACGCGCACCGGCATAGATGAAAATGGTCATATCGCTTATGACGGCACAGCCGTTGATATTAACGGAGTTGCAAGCGGTATTGTTGCCGGCAATGCCTTGAACTGGCGCTATGATGTTACGCTTGATATGGGCGGCACCCAGCTGGAAGTGCATTTTGATGACTGGATTTATCAGCAGGATGAACATATCGCTCTGAACCGCGCCTATGTCAGCAAATATAACATTGATATCGGCTCAGTGAGCATTGTGTTTGTGCGCGGTGATGCCGCCGCCGCTATTGGCCCGCTTAATCTTGAGAGCTGGTCACCTCCGGCCAGCTCATCATAGGGTTTTATCGTTAGGGTTCTCTGTCATGAAATTAGGGCTGTTTTTCTTCGAAATATTACCACTAGCCGGGTTTTTTGTCGGGTTTCACTATGCCGGGCTATATGCGGCGGCTATCGCCTCCGCCCTGCTCGGGGGCATTGTCATGGGTGTTGGCTGGTATCGTGACAGGCGGATTGCACGCTTTCCGCTATTCTCGCTTCTCCTTTCATCAGGCTTGACCGCAGCAGCCCTTCTGCTTGAGGCCGATATTTTCATCAAAATTCAGCCAACATTATTTAATGGATTATTTGCTATTGTGTTGCTTGGCGGCATTATGATGGGCCGCGCGATGATGAAAGAATTTTTTGGTGCACAATTTAGCCTCACAGAAGCGACATGGCATCAGCTTAGCTTTAGGTGGGGCCTGTTTTTCTTAGTGCTTGCTCTATCGAATGAATATGTATGGCGACATTATAGTGATTCTGACTGGGTAACCTTTAAGACTATCCTTGTCGCCCCGGCAAGCGGCCTGTTTATGCTGGCACAATTACCGCTGACCCTACGCGGCAGAATACCCCATCATAACAACGACTAATCGGCATTATCTGCTGTAAAATCATAATCTCTTATAACAGAAGCAATACGGATTCTATATTTCTGAAAAACTGTTGTTTTTCCTGTTTCCTGAGCCGCTAAATGTTCGATATTCCGGCGCCAGCCAAGCAGCGACTCTTCATCTTCCCATGTAGAAATTGAGAGAAATTTTTTACTATCCATAAGACTCTGAAATCGTTCAACTGATAGGAAGCCGGGCTGTTCTAGCAAAAGAGGTTTTAGCTCAGCAGCCATGTCAAAATAAGTATCGGCCTGACCCTCCTTTGGAGTAACTTCGAAAATGACAACAAACATATGAAAATCCTCTTCAGAGTAAGACAGACGCTCTTGCAATAAATCCTATCTTAAAGCGCTTATAGCTATGGTCAAATGCTATGAAATTATTATAGCCTAGCTATTCTTGTTAGCAGTGTTCGTGAACGAAAGTGAGTTAGCGGTCTTATGACAAATCCTTATGAAGAGCATTTACCGAAATGTGATGCAAATTATCAGTCATTAACGCCGCTTAGTTTTTTGGAGCGTGCGGCAACGGTATTTGCTGACAGGCCCGCCATTATCCATGGCCAGACACAGCTTAGCTATCATGATTTCTGGCAGATCAGCAAACGCCTCGCAAGCGCCCTCACCCAGCTTAGCATCACCCCTGGTGATACTGTCTCTGCGATGATGTCAAACACGCCGGCAATGCTTATCTGTCATCACGGTGTGCCGATGTGCGGCGCTGTATTACATGCGATTAACACCCGTCTGGATGCAGAGGCAATCGCACTCCAGCTTGACCATGCTGATACCAAGATTTTAATCGTTGACCGCGAATTCTCAGAGGTTGCTGAACAGGCCGTCAAAAAGGCATCTGTAACGCCGCTTATTATTGATTATGATGACCCTGACTATCCAGATGACGCGCCTAAGCCCAAAGGCCAGCTTATTGGCGCCTCAGAATGGGAAGATATCCTTGCAACGGGCGATCCTGACTTTATCTGGCGACGGCCACCTGATGAATGGGATGCTATCACCTTAAATTATACGTCTGGGACAACAGGCATTCCCAAAGGTGTTGTCTATCATCACCGGGCCTGCGCGCTGATGGCTTATAATAATACGATACATGCCGCTATGGGACAGCATAGTGTCTATCTCTGGTCCTTGCCGATGTTTCATTGTAATGGCTGGTGCTATCCCTGGACATTAGCATTAACAGGCTCAACCCATATTTGTTTGCGATGGGTGCGGGCGGCAGAAATGTATAGCCTGATTGCAAAACACCGGGTTACGCATCTCTGCGGGGCGCCGATTGTCATGTCGGTTCTGCTAAATGCGGATGATACCGAAAAACAATCCTTTGAGCAGTCCGTTAATTTCAATGTTGCTGCGGCACCGCCGCCAGAAAGCGTTCTTGCTGCCATGTCTGATGCAGGCTTTATGGTAACCCATGTATATGGCTTAACAGAGGTCTATGGGCCTGCTGTTGTGAATGTCTGGAAAGAGGAATGGGACCATCTTGATAGGTCTGAGCGGGCCGTAAAACAGGCACGCCAAGGTGTGTCTTATGCCGGGCTGGAGCGGCTTGATGTGATTGCCCCTGATACAATGCAGCCTGTACCGCGCGATGGCACAACGCTGGGCGAAATCATGATGAGCGGTAATATCGTTATGAAGGGGTATCTGAAAAATAAGACCGCTACGGAGGCTGCCTTTAAGGGCGGTTATTTTCATACTGGCGATCTGGCAGTTATTCATCCCGACGGCTATGTCCAAATCAAGGATAGGTCGAAAGACATTATTATTTCAGGCGGTGAAAATATCTCATCTATTGATGTTGAAAATATATTGTTTCAGCACCCCGATGTGGCATCTTGTGCGGTAGTTGCTAAACCGGATGAAAAATGGGGTGAAACGCCGATTGCCTTTGTTGAGTTACGTGCTGGCCGCACAGCAACCGCAGATGAGCTAAGCGCTCATTGCCGCACGCATCTTGCAGGATTTCAGTGCCCTCGACAGATTATTATTGAAGACATCCCGAAAACATCAACCGGAAAAGTCGAAAAGTTCAAATTACGCGACCGTGCAAAGCAGCTTTAGAATATTGCTTTCTGCCCTCACCAAAAAAACAAACGGCCCTTTTAACAATAAACCTTCACATTAGGCATTTATGATTGATCCCAAAATCCATGACAGTTCATATTCCTGGTTCCGGCTGGCTATCACATTAACAATAGCCATTTTTGCCAATACTGGGATGTGGGCCGTAATTACAATCATGCCAGCACTTGAGGCTGAGTTTGTTACCAGCCGCGCGCTTACCTCCCTTCCTTTTACCTTCAATATGATTGGCTTTGCTGTTGGTAATCTTGTCATTGGGGTGATTATTGACCGGTTTGGGATTACCATTTCAATTATTTCTGCTGCCCTCCTATCTGGGCTTGCCTATCTGTTATCTACTCAGGCAGATTCGATTTATTTTCTGTCTATTGTGCATCTTATGCTTGGCTTTGGCTGTGCGGCTGGGTTTGGCCCGCTGATTACTGATATTTCGCATTGGTTCTTGCGGCGGCGCGGCATTGCTGTAGCGCTGACAGCAAGTGGAAATTACCTTGCCGGCGCTATCTGGCCGGCTTTGCTATCGGGTGTTCTGGCAACTCATGGCTGGCGAGAGGTATATATTACACTCGCCATTATCACTGTTGTTGTGATCATTCCTCTAGCGTTTTTACTGCGGCGCACCGTGCCAGAAAGCGCGCATAATATTGCAGCCGAAAAAGTAGCTGAAAATACAGCAAAAACAAATCTCTCACCACGACGTCTGCAAATTTTACTCTCGATAGCGGGGGTGAGTTGCTGTGTTGCCATGTCGATGCCTCAGGTCCATATCGTGTCATACTGTGTTGGTCTGGGCTATGGGCCTGCCATTGGGGCTCAGATGCTATCATTGATGCTGTTCGGGGGTGTTTTCAGCCGCGTTATCTCCGGCCTTGCCGCAGATAAAATTGGCGGCATTTATACATTGTTAATTGGCTCCTCATTACAATGCCTTGCGCTTTTGATGTATCTTCCGTTTGACGGCATGGCATCTTTATATGTTGTGAGCCTTATTTTTGGTCTGGCGCAAGGCGGCATTGTGCCAAGCTATGCTGTCATAGTCAGAGAATATCTTCCGCCCAAAGAAGCCGGCGCTCGGGTTGGGTTTGTGATTATGATGACCATTATTGGTATGGCGCTTGGTGGCTGGATGTCCGGTTGGATTTATGAGCTCACCGGGTCCTATCAGATGGCATTCATCAATGGTATCATTTGGAACGGACTAAATATGGCCATTATATTATGGATATTGCTCCGTGGCACCAAACAACGCCCCCAGCTCGCCGCAGGATAATCTAGCAAGCGCCAAGCCAGTCTGTAAGCGCTTCTGTTACGAGATGAGGCGCCTCAAGGGGCGGCAGATGGCCTGCTTTATCAATAATACGAAGCCGCGCACCTGAAATCAGCTCTGCCATCATCTGGTGTTTTTCAACCGGGCATAATTTATCGTCTGCGCCGCACAAAATAAGACAAGGCACAGAAATAGCCCGCAACGTGTCGCACTGGTCTATGCGTTCTAAAAGCGCGCGTGATTGATCAATAAAAACTGAACTGCCAAGATCGCGAGCCATCGTCATACAAAGTGCCAGAATGCTCTCGGTTTTGGCACTATCAGAAAGATAAAGCGGCTTCATTTCATCTGCTATTATGGCATCCATACCGCCGCGCTTCGCCTCAGCTATCTGTCGGATACGCCTGACCTTCCCCACCTCTGTTTCGGCAAGCGGATTGGTATCAAGCAACGCAAGCCGGGTAACACGTGATGGCGCCTGACGCATCATTTCCATCGCAAGAATGCCACCCATTGAAAGACCAGCTAAGGCAAAGGATTGCGGTGCATCCCTTAGAATATGTGCTGCCATATCTGCTAGATTATCAGCCCCTGTCATCGCAGGCACAAAAACGGGGCGCGATAGCTGAAGCTGCGTGACTTGCTGTGTAAACAGCCGGTGGTCACACATAAATCCAGGGAGCAAAAGAACAGGATCATTCATGCTAAATACCTTAACTATCGCTTTATATAGTTGATGTAATATACTGTTTTAGCGTGATTTAAAGAAGCTTAATACCCTCTTTCAGCATCGATAATTTTGCCCAACCAATTTCAGCTTCAACTGCCCCAAAACCGGCAAAGGTGCCAAACCCACAATCAGACCCTGCTATCACACGCTCAGCCCCAACAATATCAACAAACCGCTTCAGGCGCTGGGCAACAAGCTCGGGATGTTCAACAAAATTTGTTGTGGTATCAAGCACGCCGGGAACAAGAATTTTGTCAGCTGGAATCTCATCTTTGCGTTTCTCAAACACTGTCCATTCATGTGCATGACGCGGATTTGATGTTTCAAAAAGGACATAGCGCGCATGCGCTTTCATAAGTGTTGTAAACACAACATCCATGGGAATATCGCAAATATGCGGGCCTTCATAATTTCCCCAGCAAATATGAATTCTGATTTTTTCTTTCGGCAAGCCATCAAGCGCAAAATTTAACGCCTTAACATGACTTTCTGCTACTTCCACAAATTCTTCATCGCTTAGGTCTGCAAATAACATATGGCGCGAGAGGGCTAAATCAGGACAATCCAGCTGTAAATCAAGTCCAGATTCAATAATGGTTCTGTACTCAACTCTCATTGCTTCAGCAAGCGCCTGCAGATAATCCTGCCGGTTATCATACCAGTCATTCTGCAAAAATAGAGAGATAACCCCCGGTGACGCAGCATTCATGAACCCTTGACGAGCGCCGTTACGCGCCATAGCAGCGGTAAGATTCTGGATATCTTTTTCAAGCTCGCCATTATCAAGAGGCGCTACCGGTCCTGTACACATGGGGCGTGCATAAGTTGGCGTGCCGCCACTATCGGCAAGGCGCTGCAGGAAGCCAGGGAAGAGCTTTAGGTCGGCAGGCGCATTGCGCGGGCTATCACCTGAAAAACCGGAATAACGGTCTTTGACATATGTTGCGTAAGAAATTTTTGATGTTTCACCGTCTGATACAATATCAATGCCTGCTTTAACCTGACGTTTTACAAGCATATCGACATGCTGCGCCATAACGTCATCAAAGTGAGGCTGGTCAATCACCTCTCCCTTTTCTCTGGCAAAGAGCAGGTCAGTAACCTCTTCTGAACGCGGCAAAGAGCCAACATGTGTTGTTTTGATTGTCATTATTTTGTCCTTTCATGCCAGCTTGGCCCAGCTGGGTCAGCCGTACTTTGAATGCGGTACATGGCCGCCTCACCTGCCATTGCTGGCGTAATATGACGTTCAACACCCGGTCTCACAAGCGCTGTATCGCCCGGCGCAAGGGTAAGCTGCTCTGCATCCAACTGCAGCTTCCAATGACCTTGCACAGGCATAAGAACTTCATATTCGTCGGTTGAATAGGCAGCGGTAAGAGAGACGCTGGAAATGAAATCAACCCGAAAGCCGGGGCGATCAAAAATGATGCCGCCTGCCCCAATAACCTCAACAGGGCGGCGGGCTGACAGCGCAAGTAAATCAAGATAACGTGCTGTCCAGCGCGGCACAACATCGGCAATATCAGGCTCTGCCATAAGCGCCAGCTGGTCTTCTGGCATGACAGCCATTGCTGATATGTCAGCTGGCAGCGTCTGGCCACGTTTTGTATCATAAAGGCTTCCATTATCGCCGAGGACAAGGCCATGTTCGCGTGCATCTTCGATAACTTGTGGCGCCCAGATTACACCGCCGCCAGCATCATCGCCGCCAAGAATAGCCATAATCATCCCATAATCAGTGCCAATATTCTCAAACCCCCGAAACATGCCTGTCGGAATATTGAAAATATCACCTGGCTCAAGAATAACCTCTCCTGCCGTACCCCAGCGACCCCAGAAAAACCGCCACCGGCCTGATAGAACAAAAAACACCTCAGCTGTTCTATGGGTGTGAAGCGAATTCCGGCATCGGGGCGGCTGCCCAGCGGCTCCTATGTTAAAGCCCGGCGTTTGTTTTATATGAACATGCTGGTCAGCTGATTCAGAAACGCCGCCGCCAATAATGGTAAAATTTTCTTTTTGGTCTGATCCCGGTGTATGAGCATCGATAAAAGCTGTCTTACAGGGAATAAGGTCACCATAACGGACCAGTTGAACTGAGGATGTCATGTGATATCTCCGGTATGGAGGTGAATTTGTTTCCATATAGCGACTTCATCAAATAGCACCCATTCGCGCCGCAGCCCCCATGGGCCATATTCAGCATGGCTGGCTCCCATAATATAAACCTCTGCCCCTGTTGGACGGCCATAACGACCATAGCCTTCATGTTTTCCGTGCAAAGACCAGCGGATTGCAGCTCGTGGCGGCATAAGAGGGTCATCACGGCCAATCTGATGGTCGATAGTCAGGCGGGCATTTGGAAAGCTGGAGCGCAATTCCATCCAGAACTTATCAGCCCCCTCAAAACTTCTGACCTCTTCACCACAGGGGCAATAAAGATGGCATGCTCGGTCATATTCTGCCCTGATAACAGACATTTCTGCCCCCATTATCTGCTGAAGCATACTGGCATATCTCTGCCCCCATTCATTTTCATTACCACGTCCTTTATAGGGGCCTGGTTTATCGATTGCAGGCGTAAACGGCTTACTACAGGCCTCAGCGCCGCCTTCGGCAACAATAAGGTCGCGCGCATAATTCGGAACCGACCACCCCATCTGCGTGACGATGGCGCCTTGATCGCGGATAAGCCATTCATCATTAATTTGATTATTGATGGCATGACAGTCAGCAATCACGCGATAGGTCAGCGTTTTGCCAGTTGCCGACCCATACACACCAGAACCAAGATGGGTCGCGGTAGACAGAATACGGTGCGATGACAGCATGCCGTCTTCAGGAGTGCCTGACCAGATAACATCTTCACCAAGCAGCCTGCGGTCCGGAAATTCAGCAAGCGTTGCCATTGTTGCTGAGATAACATCGCCATTACCAATAACGACAGACCCAGGCGAGCGCACAACAATATCATCACTATAATAGTGATGCAGGGTTGCCAGACCGCGATCTTCCCAAATCTCTTTGGTAATACCGAGTATATAATCTGGAAAATCTGAGAACTTTGAATCAAAGCCTTTCATTTGTGGCTCCTTTTGCCCTGAAAAATAGTCATAGATTATGCATCCCGTCCGCTAGGACCTAAGAGGTTTATATGTCATCTCTCGCATCCGCTGAAGCACATCAACGCCAAGTTGATGCCAGACATCCAGAAGATCAACAAGGACCCAATTTTCCCGGATTAACCCGTTTTCAAGACGCCAAAAATCAAGTGACTTCACCGTAATGAATTTATCTGTTGGCGCTATCCCAAGCCAGCCGCCGCCTGAATGCGTTTGCGCCATAGTTGGCCAGCCGGTTACAGCGGCATATTGACCATCAGCAAAAAAATACGGCTTTGTTTTTTCGTGATGCGTTCCACGGTCAGGCATTGCCGCCAAAAACGGTTTCTGGTGCCGGTCACGAAACCCGTCGATACCCCGGCTTGTTCCGATACCTGCAGGACCGTACCAATTCATCTTCGGATGCCAGAATTTATCCATCTGCATAACAGATGCATCACCTTGTAAGGGATGATATTGCAGATATTTCAGCATCTCTAGAACATGGCGCCGCGTTGCATTGCATTCTGCTTCGTTGCGGGGGGGCAATGACAGCCCATCTTGGGGTGCTGGTCCCGGCACATGCCATTCGCGCCCCAAAGCAGGACCCATTGGCCAAGCACCTGCCTGAAGCATAAGTTCTGGGATATCCCACAAAACCTGTACCTCACAAACCTTATTATCTTCAAAACGATAAAATTCATGAAAGCGCATATGCACAAACTGGCCCGAAGGCAAAATATCATACCACGGGCTCATGAAGCTGCCAACATAGCTGCCGGCACACCCAACCCAAGCTTGTCCCTCTTCATCATCACCTGCAACAATAAGATAATCACGGCGTTCCAGATCAGGAAGCGCGTCCAGAAGAGGAAAAAAGACTGTATTTAACAAAAATTCAGTGCCCTGCCCCTCACCAATAGGGTGGGCATATCGGCAGATAACATCAGTATCAAACAGAACCTTACAGGCTGATTTCAGCCCTGAGGCAGATGCATTATAGAGCGCTTCACGAAATGGTGTAAGCGCAGCTTTAATCGCGGCATGCCGGTCTGTCACCCCTTTGCCCCCGCGCTTGGTGGGGATGGCGGCACGGCTGTCCCGTTATCATAGGCTTCCCATCCTTCACCATTAAAACAGTCAACGCCAAGCTGGGCCATCACATGAGGAAAATCGACCATTACCCAATTATCAGCAATTTTTCCCTCTTCAACCTTCCAGAAGTCCATATACCGAATTTCAATTTTCTTTCCGCTCGCCGGAATGCCCATGAAGGTGCCACTATGGATTGCTTCCTGCCGGCCGAATGCTGCTGCCCACTCCCCCATATAAAGGCGGGCTTCATCAACACAAACTTTGTCAGAAAAAGCTGCCTGAAAGGGGCGTTGCCAGTTATCCTGAAAGGCTTGCAATCCATTTTTAGTGCCGCATCCCGTATTCCCCATCCAGCGGAAGGTTTCGGCAAAAAACTCGCCAATATCATCAATGCGGTGGTTATTTAGCCCATCCNNATCCACCATACCTTCGATAACTGACTGAGTTTCAGCCGTCTTGCTCATATCTGTATCGCGGGTTAGGAGAGCCTGTTCAGGATGATTTGTGACCGCCATATTATTATCCTTTTACAGCACCTTGGGTTAGACCGCTGACAATCTGCCGCTGGAAAAACATCACAAGAATAAATAGAGGCGCTGTAGCTGAGACAACAGCAGCAACAGCAAACATCACATTACCCTCTGTGTAGGTTGTGCCAAGAAACGCAGCAATTTTTGGCACCATCGTGCGATTATCTTCAGAAAGCAGCATCGAGGTTACAGCAAAGTCATTATAGGCGAGCAGAAAACTGAATAACCCTGTGGTAATAACGCCAGGCCACATCACCGGAATAATAACATGCCGAAAGGCCTGAAACTGCGTGCAGCCATCAACCTTCGCGCTTTCATCAAGCTCTTTTGGAATATTCTGAAAAAAGGAATGAAGCATCCATAAGGTGAAGGGCTGATTAATCGCAACAAGAACGATGATAGTTGTCGGCAATATCCCCCAAACATTCCACTCAAAGAACGGCAGCAGATAACCGGCAACAAGTGTTATCGGCGGCATTGCTCTGAAAATAAGCGCTGTAATAAGAAGCCAGAAAGTATATCGAAACCCAGAGCGTGACAACGCATAGCCACCAAGCGTTCCAATGGTAAGAGACGTACAAACAACAAATAAACACACTATCCCTGTATTAATAACTGACCGCCAGAATTCCTCTTTAACCCAAGCGCCCTCATAGCCCACTCCTGTAAAGGGCTGTCCATACACATCGAGGGTTTGCGCGCCTGTTAGGGCATTTGTCCAATCCGCAATAGAAAAGAAATCAAGCTCAACCTTGAACGACCCCCACAACGTCCAGAAAAAGGGAAACGCTGCCAGAATAACCCAGACGATAATAAACCCGTTACTGAGTAAGCGCAGGCCGACTGAGGCGCGCTGAGACTTTGATGCCATTATTTTTTCTCCTTAAAGTCACGCCATGCGCGCAGCAACACCGGAGACAGCAAAATAGCAACGCCCAGAATAGTCATAACTGAAGTTGTTGCAGCTGCTGATAATTGTCGGGTTTCACCTCCCAAATCATTAAAAATAATCCAGCTTAATGAGGTTGCATGAGCTTCAGCATTGAAGCCAACAATAGGCTCGAACACACGGAAATTATCCATTAATTGAATCAAGGCAACAAAGGTTACAAGAGGCATAAGGTGAGGAATCACAACAAATCGGACCTGCTCCCATCGGCTCGCCCCGTCAATCTGGGCAGATTCGATCTGGTCCTGAGGTAGTGTTTGCAAGCCTGCGTAAAACACAACAAAAGCAAACGGTGCGCCATGCCAAACACCATAGATAATCAGCATAATCCATGTGTGTAACGTCGACGCTTTTAACGACAAGTCCGGGTCTTGTGCAAGCCATTGCAGGAACGAGCCAAGAATACCGCGACTATCAAACATCCAAAATAAAATAAGAGAGCCTATCAACGGCGTTACAATCATCGGCAGTAAAGAGAAAAAGATTACAAGTCCCTTAAGGTGCCGGTGAAGAGAGTTAACGCTCAGCGCAATCATCAAGCCTAGGATGATGAGGAGCGGCGTCACCGTAAAAGTATAGGTTAAGGTAAACCCCATAGCGCGATAAAACGGCAAATCGCTTATCTCGCCAAAGAATGTTGAAAAATTATCTGTTGTGCGCCACGCATCGCTTACTTGGTCGACGGCAAGATGCGCGCGATCAAAATAAATATTTAGACCAACGAACCGTCCCATTGGCTCAGTCGACTTTAATTTACGTGTAGCATCATGGTCGATAGTTGTATTTTCAGAACAGCCAAAAGGACCACAACTTTCTGAGGTAATCAGGACCGCTTCATGCGGCGTGTGAACCGATTGCAACAGCACAGACAGGATTGGCAATGCGATAAATAAAAGCATTGCTAATCCTGTTGGAAGAAAAAACCAGAAGAATGTGCGGTGTTTCATAGCGTCTTTTTACCGTTGTAAACGGGGACACAGAAGGGAAAAGACTCCCTTCTGTGATAGGTTATGGGCTTACATGAAGCCTTTTTCTGTGGCAGAAGCACGGTAGGCTGCCTCTACATCAGAGAGCGCTTTTTCAGCAGTTTCTTTACCCTGCATGAAGTCAGATAGCTCAGCACCAAGCGCGCTATGCATCAAACCCATATAAGGTAGCATTGGATATGGGATTGTATTCATCTGAGCCGCTGCAAACACACCGCGCGCCGCATCAGTTGGCTTGTAGCCATCCAGCAGCCAGACAGCCTGTTTCGCAATTTCAGGGTCATTCAGAATAGCGGGATTAATACCATTCATCATAGCTATGAAGGTTGATTCTGCTTCTGCGTCACTGATATTCTTGGCCACTGTCCAGCCATCCCACCAAAGTGTTGAGGCTGCGATTGAACCGCCTCCTACTGTCATTGGACCGGCACTATTAAAGCCATCCTTTACATCCTGACTAATGCCATCAGCATCCAGTAAGGTTGCTGCACGGCTACCCCACATATTCATCAGAGCAACATTACCAGCGCGGAATTCTGCATTTGTCGCATTACTATCATGCGTCAGAAAATCAGGATTCATATATTCAGAAAGTGACTTCATCATCTCAAGAGCTTTGATGCCAGCATCAGAGTTGACATTTGGCTGAGATGAGCCTGCTTTGAAATGTTCACCGCCGAAGCCAAGAAACATATTGTTGAATTCTTGAGCGAGGTTCCAGCCTGACTTATAGGCGCCACCAACCGGGTTTTCCATAATACCTGCCGCACGAATTTTCTGAGCAGCAGCTAACATTTCTTCATAAGTTTCAGGTGCTTGCACGCCAGCTTTCTTTAGAACATCTTCGCGATATATCAGATGCTGGGCATTTGCCATGAACGCAACAGCCATGATTTTGCCATTGATTGTTATCAACTGATTCTTTTTCAGGCCCTGACCATGTTTGGCAACAAGTTCATCAATGGGGCGAATAACATCTTCATTCATCAATGCTACAATTGATGAATTTGCAATGATAGCAGAGGTATATTCAGCAGGGTTACCGCTCATCCCAGCAACATTAATTTTCTGGTGGTCTGCGGTAAGGTTGGCAGCAACTTCACCGCCAACACATTTTTGAGCTCCCGCGCCAACAGTCTGAATGGCCGGAAATTCGTTTCCAACAATGCTTACACGTGCAGAAATATCACATGCATCAGCCGCAAAGCTCGACATAAATAGTGCCGCCCCTGCTATTAATAATGGTCGTTTCAACATTTTGCTTCTCCCTTTAATGAACTATGTATCGTTGATGTTACATAGTCAGTTTTTCTGCCACGGCAGATACTAAAAATTACGTCTTTTCGATGCGTTTTCCAGTCTTGCTATTGAATAGATGGCAGCAATTCACTGGAATACTGAATGACACCTCATCATCTATCTCGGCACGATAATTCTTATCCGTCTTCACAGATACTAATCCGCTGCCAACCCGCAAAGACACCATAGTTGCATCGCCAAGCAACTCAAGGGTGTAAATAGGACCCGTCATTTCGCCGCCAGAGCCAACAATGCCGGCATCTTCCGCCCGGAATCCAAGTGTTAGCGGGCCATCTGGCACATCCAATCCTTCAATACGTGTAAAGGGCGCGGTAAACACACCCCCTTTCATCTCACCAGAAATCAAATTCATTGCTGGTGAGCCAATAAACCCAGCTACAAATATATTAGCTGGCTTATCATAAATTTCGGTAGGGCTGCCAATTTGCTGGATAAAGCCCTTTTCCATAACCACAACTCTATCTGCTAGTGTCATAGCCTCAACCTGGTCATGAGTTACATAGATGGTTGTTACGGCTAGCTCATGACATAAATTTTTGATTTGCGCCCGCGTGGATACGCGCAATTTTGCATCAAGGTTAGAAAGCGGCTCATCCATTAAAAAGACGTTCGGTTCACGTACAATAGCTCGTGCAAGAGCAACGCGCTGGCGCTGGCCGCCCGATAATTCTGCAGGTTTACGATCTAGAAAATCATCAAGTTCGACCATATGTGCTGCGCGGCGGACACGTTCATCATGCGTTGCTATATCTATTTTTCGGACCTTTAACGGAAACCGGATATTATCATAGACGTTCATATTCGGATAAAGACCGTAGGATTGAAAGACCATAGCGACATCGCGGTCCTTTGGTTCCTTGTCATTCACCCGCTCACCATCAATCAGAATATCGCCGCCGGTCGCATCTTCCAAGCCTGCTATCATCCGCATTGTTGTGGTTTTCCCGCACCCGGACGGCCCAAGCAGAACAAGAAATTCCTGATCTTCGATAAAAATGTCAAAGCCGTCAACAGCAACAAAATCGCGCCATCGTTTGGAAACATTTTTAAGTTCTATGGATGCCATTACAGTCCTTTTTGTTAATGTTACTACCCCAAGCGGACAGAATTGCAAAGGTATGCAAAAAGAGTAAAATCAATTAATGATATTTAACAAGTTATAATTTACTCTTTTGCGAATTTTATTTCCCCTCCCGAAAAGAGAGCTTCCATCATGTCGACAGATATTAGCCACGCAAAGCACCTTATTCGTTCCTATTTTGCTGATTTAGATAATGCATCTGCCCAGAATAGCGCATCGGTTCTCAGGCGCTATGTGAGCGAGGATTATCACTGGCGGGGCATGCACCCTTTTAACGAGCTATATGGCGCTGAAGCGGTTGCAGACACATTTCTGGCTCCCCTAAAAACATCCCTTACCTCTTTGGTGCGGCGGCCGGATATCTTTTTTGCCAGCACAAATGAAATGGATGGCTTTTCTTCGGTATGGGTTGCTTCGATGGGGCATTTTATGGGGCTCTTTGATAGCCCTTTTCTGGGGATAGCTCCCACAAATAAAATTGTCATGCTTCGCTATGCGGAATTTCATCGCATAGAGCAGGGAAAAATCTGTGAAACCGCTTTTTTCTGCGACATTCTTCATTTGATGCTTCAGGCAGGCCTTACGCCGCTCCCTGAACAAACCGGAGCTCATCTTGTCCAGCCGGGCCCCCTGACACATGATGGCCTGCTCTACGCCCAGCAAGACGATAAAACAGGAAAGGATACCCTTGCTTTAATCAACAGAATGATAAGTGATATTAATAGCGGCCAGTTTAGCTCCCCTCAAGAAGAGTTAAGCATGTGCTGGCATGATGATATGATTTGGTGGGGTCCAGCAGGCATTGGCGCCACCTTTACAATTGACCGCTATATCGAACAGCACCAAAGACCATTTCGCACCAAGAATGAGAGCCGAAAATTCAACGGCCATGTCTGCCGGATGGCAGAAGGACATTATGGCGGGTTTTTTGGCTGGCCTAATCTTAGTCTTGTGCCATCAGGCGGATATCTTGGCTTGCCGCCATCCGAACAACGTTCAGATATGCGGGTTGTAGATATCTATCGTCGTGATGGTGATAAAATTGCTGAAAACTGGGTGTTTATCGATATGCTTCATTTCCTGAAAATGCAGGGAATTGACGTTCTCTCATCTCTTAACAGCTAGGTTTTATGGGCTGTTATGGCGCATTTTTTTCGATAACTATTTTTGACTCTTTTAAAGATTCGATTATGATTAGTAAATGAAACGTAGCTCGTCAGGTCGGTATACTAAAAAGTGACCCTCTTTCTGATTTGCGTGAACAAGAATGGCCGGTGAACGGCGCTGTTTCGAGCCATCTTCTTGCCAGATAAAGGTGTTGCGATGAAGTTACTCATTCATGGGTGCAGGGGCTCAGTTCCTAGCCCCTCAAAGCAAACCGTAAAATATGGCGGTAATACGCCGTGCTTTGAGATTCAGATTGGAGATATGCAGCTCTTTTTTGATACTGGCACAGGCTTTAGAACAGCTAACATCATGGCTGACACATCAAAAGTTTTGTGTTTTTACAGCCATTTTCACCATGACCATATTCAAGGACTTCCGTTTAACCCCACTCTCTTTAATAATGCGGTTGATTTCACCTTCACAAGCGGCCTTATTGACAAGGACAGTCTGAAACATACG
>DGJU01000027.1:44738-63839 GCA_002387605.1 Alphaproteobacteria bacterium UBA4588
GGCCAGCATAAATTTGTCTATCTGCTCGATAATGAATATCAGCCAGAACAACGTGATGCGCTTGCCGCTTTTTGTGCTGGCGCTGATATTGTTGCATGGGACGGCATGTTCACAGATGCAGAACTACCAGCCAAAAAAGGCTGGGGCCATTCCTCAATGGAACAAGCTCTCAGCGTGAAACAAAGTGCCAATATTTCTACTATGATTATTGCCCATCACAACCCGTCACGCACTGATGAGCAGTTAGACATCCTTGCAGACTCGTTTTCAGCCGAAAACCTACATTTTGCCCAAGATGGGTTAACCTATGATTTCAGAAGCGGTATATTCAAATGAAGGCAACTTCTTATAAACCAGGACAGGTTATTTTTAAAAATGGTGACCCTGCCGATGGTCTTTATATCGTTAGTGATGGCCAAGTGGGGCTCTATTTTCCAACAAATATGTCAGCCAACCAGCCTGATATTACGCTTGAAAAACCAGCTATTTTCGGCGAAATGGGCGTGATTGATAATCAGCTTAGAATGGCAACAGCCCGCGCGTTTACAGATGTTACGGTCATTTTTGTCTCTCGCAAAGAATTTGAGCAGAGACTAGAAGGCGCCGATATGGTGGTAAGAGGTGTTTTGGGAATTCTGTCTGAACGACTACGTGACATGCAGCGGAAAAAAATCAAAAACAGCTAATCTAATGAGCTATGTTTTTCGCCCCAGACAGCTAATGCTTGCAAAATCGGAGCAAGGTCTTGCGCCTTTGTGGTTGGCAGGTAAATTTTACGGCGTTTATTTGCGTCATCCACGATAGATTTCAAAAGGCCGTCTGCCTCTAAATTTCTCAATCTATCTGTTAAAATATTAGATGAAATTTTTTCTGGTGAATCGCTGAACTCGTGAAAATGCTTTTTGTTGTGAAATAAAAGGTCACGCAAAATGATAAGAGACCAC
The DNA here is from genome assembly GCA_002387605.1 of Alphaproteobacteria bacterium UBA4588. Lineage (GTDB taxonomy): Bacteria > Pseudomonadota > Alphaproteobacteria > Puniceispirillales > Puniceispirillaceae > UBA4588. The sequence goes on from DGJU01000027.1 coordinate 45,683, forward strand.
CTATCACCAAAAACAGCAAGTGAACGAGCAATAGGACAATTACAGTCAGGGTTAGACATCTAGCGCTCTTGAAAATTTACCCGTTAAGAATTTTTACTAGTTTGAATTTATACTTGCAAAACGCAAGTGTTTAAACTAGGTCTACGTCTATTCTGTAATATAGTTAATAGGCAATTGCAAATAACAGTCAGGATGCACACCGTCTATTACAGCTAAAATACGTGTAAAAAGGTAGAAAATGTCTCAGCAAGTTTCCTCGTCACATAACTCATATGGTGAATTTTTATTGCGGCATCGCTTTGTTGCATTGGTCGTTTTACTACTCGCTACTTTTGGCTGTTCTTTCGGTGCACAATTCCTGTATTTTGACAATGATTACAGAGTTTTCTTTGGCAAAGATAACCCACAACTTAAAGCATTTGAGAAGGTCCAACAGACCTATACAAAAATTGATAATGTAAATTTTGCTATCGATCCCTTATCTGGATCTGCGAATGACCCGGCGGTGCTTGCCGGCGTTGAAGCGCTAACAGAAATGGCGTGGCAACTCCCCTTCTCTATCCGCGTTGATAGCTTATCCAACTATCAGCATACCGAAGTTGATGGGGATGACCTGATTGTGCGCGACCTGTATGTAAATGGCCGCGAGCTTAACGCTAATGAGTTGCAGCTTGTCAATGATATCAGCACAACAGAGCCATCTCTTTCTGGTAAAATTCATGATAGCCAGCACCGCGCTACCTCTGTGAATGTAACAATACAGCTTCCCGGAGAAACGGCAGATGAAGTGACAGTTGTTGCAAAGGCCGCGCGCGAGCTTGCTGCAAAGATTGAGGCTGACTATCCGATAAAAATACGGCTTAGCGGCGTTATCTTCTTAAATAATGCGTTTATGGAATCCTCTATGCAGGATATGGGAACATTGGTGCCAGCAATGTATCTTGTCATTCTGATTGTAGCTTATGCGCTGTTACGGTCCATCACTGCTACAATACTTGTTCTTATTGTTATCATTCCGAGCATTACGGTTGCGATGGGTCTTGGTGGCTGGATGGGCATTGGCCTGACGCCGCCATCAGCTAGTGCGCCCACCATCATTACCACGCTTGCGGTTGCTGATTCCATTCATCTGCTTGTGGTGATGCTGAACCGGATGAGAGCTGGGTATGATAAACGCGAGAGCCTACTTTATAGTTTGCGGGTTAATGCCAAGCCAATCTTTTTAACCAGCGTTACAACAGCTCTCGGGTTTTTATCACTGAATTTTTCGGATTCGCCGCCGTTTCATGATTTGGGTAATATAACAGCTATTGGCGTTATGGCTGCGTGGGTATATGCGGTTGTTCTGCTACCTATTTTGATTAGTTTTGTGCCGATTAAGCCGAAGGGTACTTTGCAGAAACTTGATTCCAAGATGAGCGTTATCGGCACCTTTATCGCTGATAAATACAAAGCGGTTCTTGGCATTAGCGTTGTTGTATCGGCCTGTCTTCTGGCGCTTATACCGTTGAATGAAATCAATGATGATTTTGTTAAATATTTTGATGAATCTGTTGAATATCGTCAGGATACTGACTGGGTAAGCGCAAATCTTACCGGCGCAAATCTCATTCAGTTCAATCTTCAGTCTGGCGAGGCAAATGGTGTAAGCGAACCAGCCTTTATCCAGACAGTAGCTGATTTCACAGAATGGGCCTTGAATGAAGAAGTCGTCACCCACGTTCAGTCTATCTCCGATACCTTTAAGCGGCTTAACCGTGACTTAAATGAAGGGGATGAGGCCTATTATAGCATTCCTGAGTCACGCGAACTTGCCGCGCAATATCTGTTGCTTTACGAGCTGTCTCTTCCCTTTGGGCTTGATATGAATAATCAATTAGATATCAGCAAATCATCGACCCAAGTGGTTGTCACCCTTGATGACATGACAACCAATGAGCTTCGGTCCTGGATCGCCCGCGCAGAAGGCTATCTTGCTGAAACCCATAAGACAAACCTGACGGCTGTTGGACCAACAGTGATGTTCGCCTATATCTCGAAACGTAATATTGAAAGCATGCTTATCGGAACGCTTCTGGCTGTGTTCTTAATTAGTGGCGTTATTCTGATTGCGTTGCGTGATGTTCAGCTAGGGCTTATCAGCCTGATACCTAACCTGTTGCCAGCGGCGCTGGCGTTTGGCGTATGGGGCGCATTGGTTGGGCAGGTTAATATGGCTGTTGCTGTGGTTGCCGGCATGGCGCTCGGCGTTGTAGTTGATGATAGTGTGCATTTCTTAACAAAATATCAGATCGCCCGCAGAGAGTTGAAACTGTCAGCCCGTGATGCTGTTATTTCAGCCTTTAATGGGGTTGGCACCGCTCTGGTTGTTACCACCCTTATTCTTGTGGCAGGATTTGCTATTCTGGCGCAGTCCTCCTTTGGTGTGAACAGCTATATGGCGATGCTCACAGCCATTGCCCTTGTGATTGCCTTGATTGCTGACCTTACCTTATTGCCAGCTTTGCTTATCGTTCTAGATAAGGATAAAGCAGTCGAAAATAGCTCAGATACACCCCCTACCGTGACGGCTTATTCGCAAGCAAAAACAGCGTCTTAAAAGGATATAACACGATGAAATTTACTTCTGTATCGCTTCTTGCGCTGCTGGCTGTCTCTTCTCTTCCTGCTCTGGCTATTGCCTCTCCTGAAAAGGGGCTTGAAATTGCTATCGCCGCTGATAATCGCGATAAAGGGTTTGGTGATACGACCGCTGACATGACAATGACTCTGACCGATAAATATGGCCAGTCGACAAGCCGCGCCATTCGCAACCGCACATTAGAGGGTAATGATGAAGGCGATAAGTCGATTGTCATTTTTGACAGCCCGGGAGATGTGCGCGGTACGGCCTTCTTGTCACATACAAAAAAGACAGAAACAGACGATCAGTGGCTTTTTCTGCCTGCTTTAAAGCGGGTTAAGCGGATTGCCTCATCAAATAAAGCTGGCCCTTTCATGGGGAGCGAATTTGCTTATGAAGACATCTCCAGTCAGGAAGTTGAGAAATACACCTATAACTACCTGCGCGATGAAACCGTGAATGGCCTTGACTGTTATGTGATCGAATATGACCCTATTGACCCGAAAAGCGGCTATAAGCGTCAGGTTGTCTGGATGGATAAGGCCGAATACAGGCTCCAGAAAATTGATTTCTATGACCGCAAAGACAGCCTTCTTAAAACCCTCATTTATAGCGACTATAATCTGTATCTGGACCAGCATTGGCGCGCTGACACCATGGTGATGACCAATCATCAAACAGGAAAATCAACTGAACTTCTGTTTTCAAACTGGACAATGCAGTCTGGCCTTACTGAAAACGACTTTCAGAAGAACACGCTTAAACGGATCAGATGATAAAAGAATTTTTCATAGGAGCGGTTGCTCTGTCCTGCCTGACAAGCAGCGTGATAGCAGGCGAAATCAATGCAACCCTTTCGTCGCGCTATGATGTGTTTCCTGAGCATAACAGCGGAACAGATGATAAAAGCCGTTCGGCTGAGGTAAAGGTTGAAGCTTTTCATGATTTTAATGAGAGCCGTGTTGTAGCAGAGCTTATCGGACGCGCAGATGCTGATGATGCAGGTCGACGCATTATTGAAGCGCGGCAAGCCTATCTCCGGACCCCGATTGCCGGTATGGAGGCTTTTATCGGTAACCGGCAGGTATTTTGGGGAAATGCTGAAAGCAAAAACGTTGTTGATGTCATTAACCAGAGTGATGCGGCGGCCGCTCAAGGCTCATCAGCCAAACTAGGAGCGCCCTCCCTCTCACTTGAGCGCTATATGGATAGTGGCGATTTGCAATTATGGTATATGAGCGACTTCCGCCAGAGAACGTTTAATGATTCTGATGGCCATCCAAGCAGCGGTATTCCGGTAACATCTGCCAAGTTTGAGAGAGCAGACGCTCAAGATGCAGATGATTTTGCCGGCCGTTTCGCTGCAGTGTCTGGTGACTGGGACCTTGCGGGCAGTCTGTTCTATGGCACGGCACGTGATCCTATTCTAACCCCTGTTTCAGGTGGCACTGCCCTTCAAGCTTATTATCCTTTGATGAAATCGATTGGGATTGAAGCACAACATACCGGCGAGAATTTACTGTTTAAATGGGAAAGCCTGCATGGCACGCAAGCTACAAGCGCGTTTGCGGCCGCTGTGATGGGCATCGAATACAGTTTTTATGGCATTGTTAATGATTTATGGGATTTGGGGGTCATTGCTGAAATTCAGCATGATGATCGCCCGCAAGCTGCTGCTGATCAGTTTCTTGTTGGCGGGCTTCGTCTTATTCTGAATGATGTTGATGATACAACCCTGTTACTGCTGGTCTCAGCTGACAAGGAAGCCGAACAGTCCTTGGTCTCGCTTGAAGCATCGAAACGGCTGAATAGCTGGTCAAGTATAGAGCTATCATCTACCTTTTTCTCAAGCCGCACTGCGACAAGCGCCTATGGTCTGCTGGCAGATGATGACAGCCTGTCTGTCACCTATAACGTCTTTTTCTAGCCAACAGGCTAACGGGCGGCGCGTTTACGCTCGCGGTAGAGCGTATAAAGTCCTGATAGGATGATTATAATTGCGCCAATCCATGTCAAATAGTCTGGAAAATCTCCAAACACAAAATAGCCGTAGAGACTGCCCCAAATCAGGATAGTGTAATGCACTGGCGAGACCACAACAGCCAAGGCAACTTCAAGCGCCTTGATAACCAACAACTCACCAAGACCTGCCAGAATTGCCATAATGGCCATCAGAAGAAGATGAAACCCTGAGACTGGCGTTTGCCAGACAAACGGCAACGGGATGAACAGCACCATTACAGCGACAAGTGCGGTATAGGCAACTGTTGTTTCAGTTTTATCCGAACCACTCAAATAGCGAGATATTATCTGGCGAAACGCAAACAGAACCGCGGCCAGAACGGCGAGTAACAGCGCAGGCTCAAATCCATCAAACCCAGGGCGCAAAATAACCAGCGTTCCCAAAAATCCGACAATAACCGCACTCCAGCGATGAATACCTACTTTTTCTTTTAACAATAGCGCACTAAACATCGTCACAACAAACGGAGCAACAAAGGTAACAGCGATTGCATCAGCAAGCGGTACATAATTTATGGCTGTGATAAATAAGGCTGCAGATAATGCCGCCATAAGACCGCGGGCAAGCTGTAATTTACGATGCTTTGTCTCAAATAACGATGCCCCGCGCAACGCCATCATAACAAACACGCCTGCCACCAAACCCAGCTGGCGTGTCCAGACAATCTGAAGCGGATGAAAATCTGTTGTTAAGACTTTTGCAATTGTATCAACAGCCGAGAAGACAAACATACTCAGCAACATAAGCCCGATACCAACAAGGTTATCACGTGCTGTTGGTTCGATGAGTTTGGATGATGGTTTAAGTGTCATGATAGACGGTACCTGTAGCGTAAGCCGAAGCGAAAATGCCTCCGGCTGTATCATGACCAAGATACCGACCTTTGAGCGATTCTAGTTTGATGAGCATTCTGTTAGACCCATACGCCTAACAAGAAGAGTATGACGACGTCAAAACTTACATTAAGTCAAAATGATGGTCAGACAAAGCATAGGGTTTGTAAAGCGTTAAAACATCAGCCCGGCAAACAGCGCTATCTCGCCAGCCCGTCATATTCTGCGACTAACTGGCGGGCTACTGCGCCAACATCTGCCGATGACATGCCAGGCTTATAAAGGCTGGAGCCTATTGCAAAGGCCGTAATACCTGCCTCAGCCCAGACAGATAGCTTACCCGGGCCAACACCGCCAACAGCCGCTAGCTTCACATCAGCCGGCAGGACAGCACGCAACGCCTTCACGCCGGACGGCCCCACAATATCTGCGGGGAATAGCTTTAGCATGTCAGCCCCTGCTGCAAGTGCGGCAAACCCTTCGGTTGGCGTTAAAATGCCCGGACAGGACATCATGCCTAATTGTTTCGTGCGGGCAATCACCTCTGGGTTCATATTAGGAGAGATGACCATATGCGCGCCTATCTCTGCCAGCATATCAACATCTGCACATGTCAGCACAGTCCCTGCCCCGATACGGGCATCAGCCCCATATTGTTTTACCATCATCTCGATTGTGCACATCGGATCCGGCGAGTTTAACGGTATTTCAATCTGGCTAATGCCAGCAGACAGGAGCGCGTCACAAACAGCTGCGGCTTCATCAGTCGTTATCCCACGCAAAATAGCAATCAGGTGCCTATGCATCTCTTATCTCTTCCGCTAGCCACTAAGAACGATTATTATGAAGGGCAAGCTGGCCGGCAATCGTCGCCGCCTCAGCATCAATCGTAATATAGGGAATATTAAAATGGGTAAAGGCCTGCTCATAGGCAATACGCATCACCGCGCTGGCAATTAGTGTTACAGGCTGGCCACTGGCCTCAATATAAGGACGCATAGCGGCAATCTCACTGCCAATACATATCCCAGACAGCCTGTCTCTGTTCGTTGATGTATCAAAGCCGCCCGTTACTGTGCCAGCACGAAGTAAAAACGCATGATGCAATACTCCCAAGGGCTGCAATGCCATATCAAGTCCGTCAAAAAAGGCAGGTGAGAGGTGAGTGGTGCTCTGTTCTTCAGATAAAACCCCGCTTACGACCGAATAACGAGATAGCACAGCAAACAGCTCTCCTGTCATGAAAGTTGCAAAGCCTTCAATAGCGCCGCCCCTCTGGGCAATCCATTTTGCATGGGTGCCCGGAATACAGATTAATGTTCCTATATCCCTGCCCTTTTCTTGGGATTGGGTGAGAATAAGGCTGCCAAAAAACTGCGTTTCTTCGCCGCGCATTACATCTATATGATCAGGCAGGCCCAAAGACGGTGCTGCGATACCCGGCACAATACGAATATCCAGATCATGATGTTCCAGAACAAAGAGGTTTTTGGCAAAATCATCAAAACTCTGCTGGCCAGTCAGATAAGGTGCTTCGCGCCACCCAAGCGTACTGCCAATCATCCCACTCATTAAAATAGGTGGCGGATTATCAGCAACCTCTAGCGCGTCAAGGGTTACGGTAAGCTGCGCAGCAAAATTACCCTCCGGCACATTCATGATACCGGCATCCGAGGCAAAACGAGCGCCGCTTTCTCCGGCTTCAGTGACAATAACGGCACGCAGCGCGCTTGTTCCCCAGTCAATCAGTACAACATCATTCATATTTTACTCCCCTAGCCTGCAACCTGCCGCAACAATATTTCAAGCTGGTGTGAGAAGGCTGATCTTTGCTGCTTGCCAAAGGATGATCCGCTTGATTGATGAAATGGATTGGCACTGCGGATATCAGCCATCAGGTCTCGCATTGCCAGAACCTGTCCAATATTATCTTTGGTAAGGGGGCGGCCATCGGGGCGCAAAGCGCACGCCCCGCCCTCTATCACGCGGGCCGCAAGCGGAATATCATTTGTGACCACAATATCGCCATCTGTTGCTTCATCTGCTATCCATTTATCAGCTTCATCAGCGCCCTGTGCGACAATTTTTAACCTTACCAAGGGATCAGCCCCCGGCCGAATACCGCCATTAGAGACCATAATAACAGGCACATTATGCCGGCGGGCACAGGTCACAATCTCATCACGCACCGGACAGGCATCAGCGTCAACAAACACTGTTGAGGCCCGGGGTGATAAAGCTGTATCATCAGAATGAGGTTCTTTGTTTGTCATACCCTACAGATATGCCAGACTGACTTTCAGGAAACAACAGCAGATATCCACATCACAGGGTAATGACACCCACAATGAAGGTTTCATTTTATGTCAGATTTTTCACTGGATCACCGGCTTGAACGAGATACGCTTTTTATCGCGCGCCAAAATGGATGTCAGATAAGACTGATGGATGACGCACGCTACCGCTGGCTTGTCCTGATCCCCGAACTCTCAGGGATACGCGACTGGCATGACCTGCCTGATGAGACTGAACAGGATATGCTATCGCTCACTAAAAGCATGAGCAATTTATTAAAACAGTCTGAAAATGCTGATAAAATCAATGTTGCTTCTTTAGGTAACATGGTACCCCAATTTCATCTTCACCTGATTGCTCGGCACGAAGATGATGCGGCCTGGCCCGGCCCAGTCTGGGGCGTTGGGGCAGCAGAACCTTTTAGCGATGAGCAAGCCAAAGCCATTATTCATATGATGCAGGACCTACTGGCTTCAGCCTGATAGGATGAGTTTTAGCTGCTGCGGTAAAAAAGACTTTGCTGAAACCAATCCGAAGCTCTCTTACATACGGATAAAGAGCAGTTATCATTGTTTTTTTTCAGGTATTTTTGAATGACACCACGCACACTCCACTGGTTCCGGCATGATTTACGGCTTGCTGACAACCCTGCCCTCACCAAAGCCGCTTCTGAAGGGCTTGTCACGCCTATCTTTATTCTGGATGACGAGGCCGCAGGGGATGATAGGCTTGGCGGCGCAACCCGAGTCTGGCTTCATCATGCGCTGAAAAGCTTAAATGTGTCTGTTGAAAATAACCTCATTGTGATGAGCGGTGACGCCGAAACCTGCTTGCACCGCATCATAGAGCAAACCGGCGCAACAATACTGACCTTCACAACAAGCTATGCCCCTTGGCAGGTTGAACAGGATGCTCAGATTACAAAACGGTTACTTGAGCAGGGTGTCACAGTTATCCAAGAAAGCGGTTCTGTCTTATGGGAGCCTGAACAGGTTCAAAAAGCAGATGGGACGCCCTACAGAGTCTTTACGCCGTTCTATCGGCGTGGGTGCCTCAATCTTACCCAGCCCCGCTTCCCGCTTGCGCCGCCTGACATTACCTTTGCTGAGCCTGTGCAAGCCTGCCCGTCTGGCGCGCTGGCCATTGATAGCCTAAACCTGCTGCCAGAGCGCCCTTGGGGCGATGAGATATGTGCCGGATGGGATATTTCAGAAGCCGGCGCTCATGAACGGCTAGCAGAGTTTGTTGATGATGGCCTCAGCAATTATAAAGAGGGCCGCAATTTTCCCGACAAGCCTCATGTTTCACGCCTCTCGCCCTATATGCGTTTTGGTCAGGTTTCTGCGCATCAGGCATGGTATGCGGCTGATGGCATTCTGCCAGAACATGACAGCCAACGTGAAACATTCAGATCAGAGCTTGGCTGGCGTGAATTTTCTCATAATCTTGTGATGCAAAACCCAGATATCAGAACAAAAAATATTCAGACGAAATTTGATGCCTTTGGCTGGCGTGATGATAACGCCGCCCTCACAAGCTGGCAGACAGGTATGACAGGGTTTCCGATTGTTGATGCTGGTATGCGTGAGCTGTATCAGACCGGCTATATGCATAACCGTGTGCGTATGATTGTCGGCTCGTTTCTGGTCAAAAACCTGCTATTGGACTGGCGTCATGGCGAACGCTGGTTCTGGGACTGCCTGTTTGATGCTGACTTTGCCAATAACCGGGCAGGATGGCAGTGGATTGCAGGCTGCGGCGCCGATGCCGCTCCCTACTTCAGGGTGTTTAACCCTGTTACCCAAGGGCAGAAATTTGATGCAGACGGGCATTATACGCGAAAATATGTACCAGAGCTTAGCAAGCTGCCCTCAAAATATCTTTTTGCACCATGGGAGGCGCCCAGCACAATTCTCCAGCATGCTGGCGTTACATTAGGCACTACCTATCCAAAACCTATTGTTGATTTGAAGGCATCACGCTTGCGCGCTCTTGATGCGTTCGCTGACCTCAAACTAGCCGCCAACGCCGCAGTAGAAGAACAGATATGAGTACGCTTCGCCTTATATTAGGGGACCAGTTAAGTCCCGAGATTTCTTCACTGAAAGATGCCGATAAATCACGTGATATCATATTATTATGTGAAGTATTCGATGAAGCCGTCTATGTAAAACATCATCAGAAAAAAATCGCTTTTCTATTTTCTGCCATGCGGCATTTCGCGGCTAGCCTGTCAGATGCGGGCTGGAATGTTGATTATGTCCGTCTTGATCAGGACGGCAATAGCCACAGCTTTTCAGGCGAAGTTGCGCGGGCTGTTGAGCGGCATGCACCCGAAAGCGTGATTGCAACATTTGCCTCTGAATGGCGTGTCTTAACTGAAATGCGCGATTGGGAAAATACCCTGCCTTGTGCGGTTGAGCTGCGAGACGATGACCGTTTTTATTGTAGCCTTGATGAGTTTGCGACCTGGGCAGATGGCCGCAAACAGCTTCGCATGGAATATTTCTACCGCGAGCTTCGGCGCAAGACAGGCATTTTAATGTCCGGGAATGACCCGATTGGTGGTCAGTGGAACTATGATGCAGAAAACCGGGGGCGTGCACCTGACGGGCTTGAGGTTCCCAAACATACTAGTTTTGTCCCTGATGATATAACAAATGAAGTGCTTAACCTTGTTGAAGACCGGTTTGGCGATCATTTTGGCAAGCTTCGCCCGTTTGAATTTGCCGTCACTCATGAGCAGGCAGCCTATGTTCTCGACCGGTTTATCGCAGAACGCCTGCCGCTCTTTGGTACCTATCAAGATGCCATGGTGGAAGGCGAGCCCTTTATGTTTCATGCCCATATAGGGCTTTACCTGAATTGCGGCCTACTTAGCCCACAACAGGCCATCATAGCCGCAGAAAATGCCTATCATGCAGGGGCAGCCCCGCTGAATGCTACCGAAGGGTTTATCCGTCAGATTCTCGGCTGGAGAGAGTTTGTCCGCGGCCTTTACTGGCTAAAGATGCCTGAATATGCCGAACAGAATGCGCTTGAGGCTCACCGTCCCTTGCCGGCTTTTTTCTGGACTGCTGATACCAAGATGAACTGCCTCAAGCAATGTGTTTCAGAAACCCGCGATCATGCCTATGCCCATCATATCCAAAGGCTGATGGTGTTAGGGAATTTTGCCTTACTAGCTGGACTTTCCCCAAAGGAAGTCAATGAATGGTTTATGATCGTATATGCAGACGCCTATGAATGGGTTGAATTACCGAATGTATCAGGCATGGCGCTCTATGCTGATGGGGGTGTTCTGGCAAGCAAGCCCTATGCATCTGGCGGCGCTTATATTGAACGAATGTCCAATTACTGCCGGTCCTGTCACTATAAAGTAAAACAGAAAAACGGTGAACAGGCTTGTCCGTTCAACTATCTTTACTGGGATTTTCTTATCCGGCATCAAGACCGATTATCTGGTAATGCGCGCATGGGTATGATGTACCGGACGCTGGCTAAAATGAGTGATGAAAAAAGGGCGGCTATTCTAACAGATTCGCAGCGTTTCCTTTCTGAATTATCCTGAAGATATTCTGCTGATACGACTATTTCACTTGCTATCAGCAGGTTAACAGCAGTAAGGCTTAGCTGATGTTTTCCTGCCTCCTGAAAAGCGCTCTTTTATGACATTTATTACACGTTTTTCCTCCCATCCCTTTTATGGCATTGCGGTGGCTTTTATCGGTGCGCTGATTATCACGCCGGATACTGTCTTCATGCGCCTTTCAGAAATGGATGCCCTTCAAATGCTGTTTTGGCGGGGTCTGGCTATGGCGGGCGTGCTGTTTGGGGCATGGCTTATTGTTTCCCGAGGCTCATTGCGAGAAGAGACGGCTAACTTTTTGCGGCCACGCGCTCTTCTTGTAACGCTATGCTTCATGTTAAGCGCTATTGCCTTTACGCTTGGCATCGCTAGTGCGCCGGTGTCGATTATTCTTTTCGGGGTTGCCTGTGCGCCTCTGTTTGCAGCTTTATTCTCATGGCTGCTCATGTCAGAACGCACGCCGCCCCTGACTTATCTGTTTATGACCATCGCTATGACTGGCATTGCTGTTGCGGTTTATGAGCCAGCCGGCAGTGCGCCTGTTATTGAGGGCATGGGACCACTTGCAACAGGGGCGTTTTTGGGCCTATCTGCGGGCGCCTGTATTGGCTTGTCCTTTAGCCTGCTTCGGAGCGATAACAGCATCCCTATTCTGCTGATAAATTGCGGCGGGGGTCTCCTTGCAGCTGCCTGTGCGCTCATATTTGCCCTTGTGACAGGATATCCGCTTCAAACACTTGGTACTGGCGATTTGCCCGCTATTCTGATTTCTGGCGGGATTATTCTGCCCGCTTCTTTTTTTCTGCTTGGCTATGCAACGCGGTTTACCGCTGCTGCTAATGTCAGCCTTTTTATGCTGCTTGAAACAGTATTAGGCCCCATATGGGTCTGGCTGGTGGTGGATGAGCGCCCAACAAATCAGATGATTATCGGCGGCGGACTGGTGGTTGCAAGCCTTATCGCCTATCTTATCTGGTCAATGAGACGGCCGGCAGCTCAGAATAGCTAGGCCTGCCCGCGTCCAAAAAGGACTGGCGGGGCGTCCTCCTGCCAGAGCGCGTATTTTACCATCACAGAGCTAAACATCTCACTTGTGAGGAAATCCTGCAGCCATGCCTGTAAAAACGGCCATTCCTGCTCATCAAACCAGCTTTCATCTGCTATCCGGAACTGACGTATAAAGGGCAAGCTAGCATAATCCATCAGCCCGATCGCCGCGCCCGATAAAAAGGGCTGGCGTGCAAGAGATATATTGATGTCAGAAAGAAAAGTAGCGCCGACAGCACGGTAGGCCAGCCCGTCGATTGGCGCGCCCTCTTCTGTGCGGTAACGGGTCGCATATTTATATTTATCTAATGCTGTTTTAAACGGCCCTTCAAGCTGGTCAAGAAACGCTATGACCGCCTGCTTATCGCGATGATAGCACTCAAGCCAGCCAGCAGGGTCTCCTGAGGTATCAAGCGCCCAGAACATAATATCACGGCTTTCATCAAGAATTATGCCGTCGTCTAATTCCAGAACAGGAACTGTTGCTTTGGATGATACAGCCCGAAAGGCTGCCGGCTTGTCCCGTAACAGGATTTCACGCAATCCAACAGTAAGACCGCTTGCCATTACAGCCATCCGGGCGCGCATCGCATACGGGCATCGCCGAAAACTCCAAAATATAGGGGGGGCAATCTGGTGCATTATATCACGCCACTCATGAAGATGTCAGATGGTCTGCTAGGGCAAAGTCAGGCCCTGTTACATCATAGGCAGAGGCAAAACCGGTGACAAGAAGACCCTGTTTTGGCGTAATTTCAAAAAGGTGAAAATCTGTGAAGGGTTTTATCACTGACATCACCGGACCATGTCTCTGGCCAATAGCTGCACAAATCTCATCAAATTGCGGGGTATCACGGGCTATCTCTTTTACATCAGCAAGAAAAGTCAGCCGGACCCGCGCCCAAATATTCTGCGCTGTATGCTCATCTTCAATAAGCTGAAACTGCATATCAGCTTTTGATAACAATGCGCGCACATGGGCGGCTAATTCACTGGCAAAACAATAAAAATGCCCGTCCTGCCGTATAAAAGGAGATTGTCCGGGGGCTATTTTTATAGCTGGCGCATTCTCCTCACTAGCCTCTAGCATAGCTGTTATTATACCAAGGGTCTGGGCAGTTTGAAGCAATGTGTCGCGCGCACGCTCAGCTTTTCTGCGGGACTTAAGCACTGCTGCGTCTGCCACATTATCTGGCTGCTCTTTATCGCTTTGCATACCCTCACCTTATTTTGGACGTGATTTTGGACTTGCGCTTCTCCGGAGGAGTTTTTATCGTCTTTTTTTCGATATGGACCAATGCTAGCAGATGTGAAGGCTTATCGTCCTCATTTATGAATTGCCCCTGCAAACAGCTGACCTTCTGGAGTTTTTAATGAGCCATTCCCCCTCTTCACTGCCGAAACATCTCATTGTAGACGTCTTTTCCGATATTATCTGTCCGTGGTGCTATATCGGAAAGACGAGGCTTGAGGAAGCTTTTGCTCAACGCCCTAATATTGTGCCTGAATATCGGTGGCGCTGTTTCCTGTTAAACCCGACCATGCCAGCAGGCGGTATGGATAGAACAGCTTACCTAACAGCCAAGTTTGGCCATGCTGCCAATGCTGTTTACGGCCGTATTGCTCAGGCAGGAGATGAAGCAGGCATTGCTTTTCAGTTTTCCGATATCAAACGCACGCCAGATACCCGCCCCATCCATAAAATACTGATTGCTGCAGGTGATGCCGCAACCCCGCTCTCAGACGCTTTTTATCAAGCCTATTTTCTGCGCGGGGAGGATATTTCAGATAGTGCTACACAAGACAAGCTTATTGATGAGGTGTCGCAGACACATGCAAGCGCAGCTGATGCGCGCTCACCTGAAAAACTAGCACAAGCGCAAACCAGGCTAGAGGCAGATCTGAGATATGGTCAAAGCATTGGGATAGATGGCGTGCCGCTGATGATCTTTAATAGTAATTATTCGCTTGCTGGCGCTTACCCGTCCGATATTCTTCTCAATGCCATAGATGCTGCTATTCAAGAATAGTAGCGCGCGTCCCCAAACCTGCCACAATTAAGATGGGCTGAGGAGACCCGCAATATCACTGACAATTTTATGTGCCTGTTTCGCCCGAGCAGCAATCTGAGCTAACGCGCCTTTGACAATAAGCTTATGGTCACTGCGGAGCTGAACACGCCCCCCTTGGGAGGCAATCCAGCCAATCAATTTATCAGGCGCCGGGAACTGATTATCTTTAAATGAAAGGGCAAACCCTTTGGCGCCTGCATCGATTTTAAGAATATTTGCATTACGACAAAGGTATTTTAATTCAACGATTTCCAGCAAGTTCTTAACTGTATCTGGCATCGGACCAAACCGGTCCACCAGCTCAGCAGCCATCTGGTTAATATCATCATGTGCGGATAACGCGCCAATCCGGCGATAGAGTGAGAGCCGCACGGATAAATCTGGCACATAGGCTTCTGGGATCAGCACGTTCGTGCCCAGACTTATAGTTGGCGACCAGTCCTGCTGGCCCGCCTCGCCTAACGTATCACTGCCTTTTTTCGATTGCGTGCGCGCCAGATCAACAGCCTGACGAAGCATTTCCTGATACAGCTCCACGCCAACCTCGCGCACATGCCCCGATTGCTCATCACCAAGCAGGTTTCCAGCACCCCTGATATCCATATCATAGGAGGCCAGAGAAAAGCCTGCGCCAAGCTTATCAAGGGTCTGCATCACTTCTAATCGGCGCTTTGCTTGCGGTGTTAAGACCATGCCGGGCTGGGTTGTAAGATAGGCATAGGCCCGCACTTTACTGCGACCAACTCTGCCGCGGAGCTGATAAAGCTGGGACAGGCCAAACATATCGGCCCGGTGAATAATCATCGTATTGGCAGTTGGAATATCAATGCCGGATTCAACGATATTGGTTGAGAGAAGAATATCAGCCTCACCGTCACCGAACCGGTTCATCACATCATCAAGATCAACCGCGCTCATCTTGCCATGTGCTGTTAAAATACGGGCATCAGGAACCAAAGCTGTTACTCTATCATAAAGGCGGGTTAAGTCTGCAATACGGGGACAGACAACAAATATTTGCCCGCCTCTGAACCGCTCTCTTATGATAGCTTCGCGCAAGACAACTGAATCCCATGGCCCAACAAATGTCCGCACCGCCAACCGGTCAACCGGCGGGGTTGCTATAATAGACATCTGGCGCACCCCTGACAGTGCTAGCTGAAGGGTACGCGGAATAGGCGTTGCTGATAATGTCAGCACATGCACATCACCGCGCAACTCTTTGAGCCGTTCTTTCTGGCCAACCCCAAAACGCTGTTCTTCATCGATAATCAGAAGGCCTAAATTATTAAAGGATATAGATTTGGCAAGAACAGCATGTGTTCCAACAACCAACTGAACTGACCCGTCACTAAGCCCATCACGAATTAGTGATGCCTGTTTTGGAGTTGTCATCCGCGATAAGGTTGCCACTTTCACCGGAAAATCGGCAAACCGTTCTTCACATAATCTTCCATGCTGGCGTGCAAGCAATGTTGTCGGCGTCACAAGGGCTACTTGATAGCCTGCCATAGCGGCAACAAAAGCAGCCCGTAGTGCGATTTCTGTTTTGCCAAACCCAACATCACCGCAAATCAGCCTGTCTGTTGCTGTACCAGAGGCAAAATCCGACAGAACATCTTCGAGCGCATCAAGCTGATCATCTGTTTCTGAGTGACCAAAACGGGCGCAAAATTCATCATAGACGCCCTGCGGCGGTGTTAACGGTTCTGCTGTCGCGACCGCGCGTCGGGCTGCAATGCGGATTAATTGCTCCGCCATTTCCTTAATCCGGCCTTTTATGCGGGCTTTACGCGCCTGCCAGCCTGCGCCGCCAAGCTTATCAAGGATAACATCGCTTGCATCCTGTCCATAACGTGACAGCATATCGATATTTTCAACCGGCAGGTATAGCCGGTCGCCGCCAGAATAGGACAGATGCAGGCAGTCATGATCTGTGCCGTCTGAGCTTATTGTCTCAAGCCCTTCATAGCGTCCAATACCATGCTCGACATGAACGACTAAATCGCCCTGCTCCAAAGATGATACTTCGCGCAGGAAATCCTCTGCACGTCGACGCCGGCCTTGCGGGCGGCTAATGCGTGATCCGAAAATATCCTGCTCGGTAATCACCGTCATATGCGGTGTATGAAACCCATTCTCAAGCGACCAGACAGTGCCGTAAACACCGCTGGCCTTCATTTCAGATGCCGCGTTGATGAGCTGCGGCGCCTCTGGCAAGTGCGGCGCTATCAGCCCGCAGACACGCTCCAATGCGCCTTGTGAGGCAGCCGTAAGCAGCACAGGCGCATCTTTGGCATCTGCCACAATAGCTTGTGCCGCAGCAGCGGACGGACTACCGCCTTCTGAGCGGGCAGCACTAAATGTCTGGCCAGCACGCGCGCCGATATCAGGCTCACTCTTGCGCGGGGCGGCAAAACTGGATAGCGAAGCTGTTAATGCGCTCCCCTCCAATGCATCAAGAGCCGTTTGTGTTTGATACATCATTTCAGGCGGAACCGGGCGATAAGGTGCCTCGCCTTCTGGCACAGCGCCGGCGCGCGCTTGATAAAATTCATCAATCTGGGAAAGCCGCGCCATACCGGCCGCCTGCACATCACTATCACAGACAATATGCCAGCCTGTAAGCCAGTCAGACAAACTGCCCATGCTTTCATGAAACAGACAGAGCCAATGCTCAATCCCAGCAAGGGTTTGGCCCGCTGAGACGGCTTCATAAAGAGAATCTTTCGATGCTTTTCCGCCAAACAACGAAAGATAACTCTGCCGAAACCGGCTAATCGAAGCATCATCAAGGATATATTCTGCTGCGGGCCGAACAATCAGACTATCGGTATTATCATGACTACGCTGGGAAAGCGGCTCAAAATACCGCATCGAATCAATTTCATCGCCAAAGAAATCAAGCCGGACAGGGTCCATATCCGTCGCAGCAAAGATATCCATAATGCCGCCACGAATAGCAAATTCACCATATTCACGTACCGACTGAGTACGCAGAAACCCGTTTTGGGTCAGAAAATCGGCAATCTTATCCTGAGCTATTTCCATACCCGGCGTAAGGGTCAGACTTGATTCGGCAAAAAAATCCTCGGACGGCAAGCGCTGCAGCCAGCTATTTACGGTTGTCAGTACGATGCAGGGTCGGACCCTACCAGATACCTGTTTCCGGTGAGCAAGCGAAGCCAGCGCATCAATCCGCCGGCTCACAATCGCTGAATGAGGTGACATTCTGTCATAGGGAAGACAATCCCATGCAGGCAGAATAATCAGCTCCACCTCCGGACAGGAAAAGGCAAGACCTTGGGCCATCTGCTGCAGCCGTTTGTCATCACGCGCTAGATAAACCAGCTTGTCATGAGTCTCAACAAGACTCCCAACAGCCAGAGAATCTGCACCATCAAGACAGCCATAAATAACTGACTTAAATTCTAATTTATCATTTATTTTCATGAATTTATTAATCTTAGTTAAGGTAATTTATTATATCTGATTAATATGAAAATCTTTAATCATATCAAGTACAGGGCCCTGAAATTCAGCTGGCACATCTTCATCTCCCCTTACCCACGCAAAGATGGACGGGTCACCCGCATCCAACAAGGCTTCAAACATATCAAGCTGCTCATCGGTAAGGTTTGGTAGATGCTTTTTCGCAAACTGACCAAGCAAAAG
>DGJU01000027.1:63965-85639 GCA_002387605.1 Alphaproteobacteria bacterium UBA4588
CGTCTTGTCACTATAATGCAGTCACAACCACAATATGAAGCAGCCTTGCTAGACACGCTAACCACCCATATAGGGCTGAGCCAGCTGGCTGACAGCCCAACGACTAGACAAAGCGAGTTGTTTTTTAATCTATTTTACCTGTTTCTGTCACCTGATTTGAGACAGACATGGCTGGCTTTACATATTCATCTCTGAATGCCCGCTTTAAGGTAATGCCCAGCCAGTTTTTTTACGTTAATTTAGCCTGTGTCGCATCAGGGTATTTGTCGCTTTGGCTGAGCTATGGCATGATGCATACCAGCCCCTCCTAAGCGACAAGAGATGCGGTATGCATATTTCCCGTCCTGACATCCTATTTTCCCTTTTTGCGCGGCTCACCAGCCTGCCAGGCATTGGGCCTAAAATGGCAGATCAGATGGCAAAACGCATTGGGGTTCATGTCATAGACCTGTTGCGCCATCTGCCTGTTGGGGTGAATGACAGGCGCGCACGCCCCTCTGTTGTAGATGTTGAAGAAGGTAGTCTTGCAACCTTTGATGTGCTTGTTCTATCTGCTGATATACCGCCAGCCCGGGTTAAGCGGCCTGCCCGCTTTCGGGTTGAAACAAATGGGGGTGAAATGGATATTCTGTTTTTCCATGCCCAGACTGATTATCTAAAGAATACCTTGCCTGTGGGCGAGCGGCGACTGGTTAGTGGGCGCGTTGAGCGGTTTCAGAACCGTGTACAGATGGCACACCCTGATTATATCCTTTCGCCGGCAAATGCAGATGATATGCCTGCTTTTGAGCCGCTCTACCCTCTGACAGCTGGCCTGAAAGCAAAACCCTTGCGTAAAGCGCTTTCAGCTGGGCTGGAGCGCCTGCGCGATATGCCAGAATGGATTGATAAGCAGGTTATGGCAGACTATCACTGGCCTGACTTTAAAACTGCCATGACAGTGGTTCACGCCCCCCGCTCATTATCTGATATTTCGGCTCATGCGCCGGCACGCATGCGACTGGCCTTTGATGAGCTTTTTGCGAACCAGCTTGCCCTGCAGCTGCTGCGCCAACAAACAGACATTGAGCTTGCCGGGCACGCCCTGATGCCGACAGGAGCGTTAAGTGCGCTCTTGCGCCAAACACTGCCTTTCACCCTCACCCCTGCACAAGAAAAGGTGCTTAGCGAAATTGACGCAGACCAGCGCGCGCCACTGCGGATGTTGCGCCTTCTTCAAGGTGATGTCGGGTCTGGCAAGACGATGGTAGCATTGCTTGCGATGTTATCTGCTGTAGAAGCAGGTGGTCAGACAGCCCTGCTGGTGCCAACTGAAGTGCTTGCCCGCCAGCATCAGGCCACTCTCACCGGCTTCCTTGCGCCACTCGGGATTAAACCGGAACTTCTTCTGGGCGGCCAAAAACCCCGCGAGCGAGCTGCTATTCTTGACGGACTTGAAACAGGCGCCATCAGGATTGTGATCGGGACGCACGCCCTGCTAAATGATGATGTTGTTTTTTCGGCTCTTCGTCTTGCTGTGGTTGATGAACAGCACAGATTTGGGGTACGCCAACGCCTTATTCTCGGGCAGAAAGGCGATGGATGTGATGTTCTTGTCATGACAGCCACGCCCATACCAAGAACATTAGAAATGACAGCATTTGGTGATTTAAGTGTATCACGGCTCGATGAGAAGCCAGCCGGACGTCAGGAAATCGCAACAGCTTTGGTTAATCATGACCGCATTGGTGATGTTGTGGAACGCTTGCGGGCTGCGCTTTCAGGCGGCATGCGCGCTTATTGGATTTGCCCGCTTGTTGAGGAAACTGAAAAGCTGGATGCGACGGCTGCTGAAGATAGGCATCGCCATTTATGCACACTCCTGCCCGATGCTCATCCGGTGCTGGCTCATGGTCAGATGAAATCAGTTGACCGGGACGCCGCCATGCAGGCCTTTACAACTGGTGCGAGCCGCCTGCTTGTCGCAACCACAATTATTGAGGTTGGCGTTGATGTACCAGAAGCAGGCATTATCATTATCGAACATGCTGAACGGTTTGGCCTTGCCCAGCTCCATCAGCTAAGAGGCCGAGTTGGCCGCGGCAATATCGCCTCGTCATGCATCCTTATGTATCAAGGGCCACTTAGTGAGACGGCAGGCGCGCGGCTAAAAATCATGCGGAATACAAATGATGGTTTTGAGATTGCCGAAGAAGATTTACGGCTCCGCGGCCCAGGCGAGGTACTTGGTAGCAGGCAATCAGGAATGCCTGAGTTTTCGCTGGCAGATTTGAGCGAACATGCTCCCCTTCTCAGCCTTGCGCGCGATGAGGCTCACAAGGCGGTCGCAGCAGGCAGGTCGCTTGACGATAAGGATATCGTGACGCTACTGAGCCTGTTCGAAAAAGATAGTGCGGTACGCTTTCTTGCGTCTGGCTAGCCAGCATATGGCAAGAAAAGTTACGCCTTTGCTGGCACGGTCTCAGGAGTCACAATACCGCCAGAGACAACAAGCTTTAACGCCTGCTCAACCGTCATCTTCAAATAAATCAGGTCATCTTTTGGGCAGAACAGCAGAAATCCTGAGGTTGGATTAGGCGTTGTAGGAACAAACACATTAACAGTTGTTATTGGGATACTGTCCTGAACCTCGCCTTTTGTCACGCCCGTAACAAACCCGATAACCCACAAGCCCTCTCGGGGATATTGAACCAGAACAACATCACGGAATGCATCTGATTGAGAGGCAAGAACGGTTTCCAGAATTTGTTTAAAAGCACTGTAGATTGACCGAACAACAGGCATTTTGTTTAGTACTTTTTCACCCAGCTTGATAATCCAGCGGCCTAAAAACCCTGCAGCAACAGCACCTATCAGCGTGATGATGATCACGCCAATGAGAAGACCAAAGCCCGGTATTTGGCCAAATATTGGGACGTTAAGAACGGAAAATTCATGCCATGACGCCGGAAGCAGGTTAACAACCTGACTGTCCAGCACATCCACGACAAGCCATGTGATATATAATGTGAGCAGGACAGGTGCGGTTACAAGCAACCCTGTAAAAAACCAACTCCGTAATTTTCCCAAAAAACTAACCTTCTGAACTGATATTGTTGTATCAGAGCCGTCTTGTGTCATTATGGCAACCTTTGTGACTGAATATTGTTAGGCAAAGAGGGCAGAATAAGCAGCCAACAGACGCCCATTCATATTTCATGCTCTCTTTGTATACCTAGTTTGCCGTTAAAACAAAGCAAACTATAGAAGGGTTATGGCAAAAATATTATAGCCCATGTTAGACTAACCCTACTTAACAGCTCTCTTTATTCATCGTTACAATTGGTAATTTCAGATTATGACAGACCCCATCCACACAACCCAATATCCTGCGCAGATAGACCGTCTTGTTCAGATTATGGCGCGCCTCAGAACGCCTGAGACAGGCTGCCCATGGGATTTAGCCCAGACATTTTCCAGCATTTCTCCCTACACAATCGAAGAAGCCTATGAAGTTGCTGATGCCATTGAAACAGGTGACAAGGAACAGCTCTGTGACGAGCTTGGCGATCTGTTACTACAAGTCATATTCCACGCCCGCATGGCAGAAGAGGATGGAAGCTTTTCTTTTGATGATGTTGCCAGAGCCATATCAGATAAAATGGTTCGACGGCACCCGCATGTCTTTGGTGACACAACCGCAGATGATACCGCGACTGTGCGGGCAAACTGGGAAGATATCAAAGCGGCAGAACGAGCCGAAAAAGCGGCTAAGCACGGCAGCGCCTCTGCCCCCTCTCTACTTGATGATATTTCACGAACGCTCCCGGCTATGGTGCGTGCCGCAAAACTCCAGAAACGGGCAGCCCGCGCCGGATTTGACTGGCCTAATCTAGATCAAGTGATCGAAAAACTACATGAAGAAACAGAAGAGTTGCGCGCCGAATGGGACGCCCCGTCCAGAGATACTGCACGTCTCAAAGATGAGGTGGGCGATATTTTATTTGTTGCCGCTAACCTTGCCCGCACGGTCGGCATTGAACCTGAGACAGCTCTCATTGGATGCAATAATAAGTTCGAGCGCCGGTTTCGCGCGGTAGAAGCTGGCATATCAGCCGATGGTATGACACTAGAGACAGCAACGCTAGATGATATGTCGCGCCATTGGGATGATGCAAAAATGACAGAAAAAACGTCTGAGTAACAGATAGTTAAACAAATAAGATACTGTAGTTACACATCCCATATATAAGCACTAAGCGCATCCCATGAGGCATCATCAGGCGCCACAAGAAGGATACCTTTTGCGCCTGTACTAAACCGTGTTTTCATCGGTGTTAGATAAGCAACACTGCCAGCCTCTCGGCAGATAAGATCGACAGGCGTATTATCCCAAGGGGTTAGTTTGCTATGCATGATATAGTCAGCCGTTCCAAGCGCAATATAGGATGCTTCAACCCCTGCACAGCCAATATATGACCGCCCCGGAAGCTGTTTGAGTTTTTCGCGTACATCATCCCGCACAGATTTATCAAAGCCCATTGCATTCAGAGACCCTGACATTTTGACAATATCGCCAGAAACAGTCCGGCGCGTCAGCGGCGTTTCAGTATTATCATCAGACATCAACACCACCCCAGCATTTGCGGTTGCTATCAGGCAGTCCTTTTCTGTCGGACGATAGATCCAAGCCATCACCGGCGTGCCATAATGCGCAAGCGATACCATCGAGCAAAACTGACGGGTCCCCTTCACAAAGTTTTTTGTGCCATCGACCGGGTCAATTGTCCAAACCCACTCATCTTCTGCCCGGTTGAGGATATCGCCCTGTTCAGAACAGGCCTCTTCGCCAAGCGCAAAAGACCCCGCTAACAATGCCTCAAGATGCGGAGACAGAAAAATTTCTGCTTCTCTGTCAGCAATCGTAACAAGATCAGTTTCAGATGTTTTTGTCGCAATATCAGCATCATCCAGAGCGCGCCACCGCGGCATGATCAGTGTTTCTGACGCCTGTTTCAACAACCCAGCAACCTCTGCCCTCATGATATTTACATCAAAAGGCAGTCTCAGAGCGGTGCTGTTATGATTTGTCATGATACATTAAACTCAGTCAAACTGCGGGCAACGGAATATCGTTTTTGGGCACGATATGGCGCATTACTGCAATCGGCTAGTCTGCGTCAGCAGCATCACCAGTTAAATCCTGAAGGCTGACTGGCGAAGCCGGCATGATGGTAGAGACAGCATGTTTATAGATCAGCTGAACATGACCATCCCGCTTCAGCAGAATAGAATAATTATCAAACCATGTAATGATGCCCTGAAGTTTTACGCCATTCACAAGAAAAATTGTGACAGAGATGTGCTCTTTACGAACCTGATTTAGAAAAATATCTTGTAAATTGTGGACTTTATCCATGGATTACTCTTTTTTTTGTTGGGTGTTGTTACACCAGTTTTATGCTTTTGTTAGCGTCACGGTTTTACACGACTTATCTTAATATTTAATGACAATTTTGGTTATGTCACATTTTTAGGCATTGCGCTCATTAGCTGACACTCTGCTGGTTTTTTCCAGATAATCGGCTCTGAGGGCAGCAGACAGACTACCCATCTTACCATTGGCAATAACAGTATCGTCAATTTTGGTAATCGGTGTAACCAAAGATGTTGCACTGGTTACAAACACCTCTTTTGCATTCAGCATATCAGCGACAGTAAAACTCCGGTTGACGATTTTCATCTGGCGTTCGGACGCAATCTGGGCAATCGACTGACGGGTAATACCGTTTAAAATATCATTACTTGCCTCGCGGGTAACAAGCTCACCCTCAGCTGAGACCATCCATACGTTTGATGAGCTTCCCTCAGACACACTGCCGTCAGGCATGACCAAAATGGCTTCATAAGCCCCCTGCTCTGCGGCTTTCTGCTTTGCTCTACAATTTGCCAAGAGCTGAATTGTCTTAATATCACGGCGCGCCCATCTCTCGTCAGCAACGGTAATGGCAGAAACGCCATCTTCACTCATCACATCCGTGAAATGAAGGTGCTTTGCTGTCATGACAAGCGCTGGGACAGTATGGGCTGGATATTTATGATCCCGCTTTGCTACACCGCGTGTTACCTGAAGATATATAATACCTTTTTTAATGTGGTTAAGAGCAACCATCCGGCGCAGTATCATCAAAAAACAAGACCGGCTGACTGGCATCGGCAAATCCATTTCAGCAAGTGAGCGCTGCAACCTGTCAAGATGGCCGTCACAATCCATAATCTGAGACCCATGGATAAGCACGACCTCATAAACGCCGTCACCGAACTGATAGCCCCTATCTTCGATATGAACTGACCCATCACGGTGGGAAACATACTGACCGTTTACATAAGCGATACGTGACATTTAAGCCTCTTTTGTGGAATTAAAAAATATCATCTTTATCCGACAGAATAGTTTCGGCTCTGCCGGCGCTTCCTGTTTTTGCAAATAACACAACCTTATCACCTGCCTCAACAATGGTATCCCCGCGCGCTGGCAATACGACCTCGTTCCGTAGGATAGCGCCGATAGCAACACCTTTTGGAATGCGCGCTTTTCTGAGCGGCACACCAACCAGCGGAGAGGTTGATAATGCTTCTGCTTCTAGCACCTCTCCCATGCCTTCAATCACCGAATGCACATCATAAATACGCCCGCGCCTAATATGCTCTAATATCGATGATACGGTAATTTGCGGCGGATTAATCACGGCATCCACACCAAGGGTGCTAATAAGCGGAATAAAGCCGGGCATATTAACCAACGCAACCGTATGGCGCGCGCCCATTCGTTTCGCAAGCAAAGCAGATAGAATATTGACCTCATCATCATTTGAAACAGCAACAAAGGTTTCAGTTGTTTCAACCCCTGCTTCTTTTAGGATATCGGCTTCCAGCGAATTCCCGCAGGTTACCTTTGTTTGTGATAGCTGTTCTGCCAGAAAATGAGCCTGTGTTTTGTTGCGCTCTATGATATGGGCTGAGGTATTATCAAATCGCGCCTCAATATCCTGAGCCAGCTGCAGGCCAATATTACCGCCACCTGCAATCACGACCGAATGAGCTTCTTCTTCATCATGACCAAAACTGGCCATAGCGCGCTCAGTATGCTGGGCATCACAGGCAAAATAAACACGGTCACCTGCCTGCATAACATCTGTTCCATCACGCGGCACAATCACTTCAGACCCGCGGATAATCGCGATAATCGTCATTGTCAGACCCGGAAAAAGATTCGTCAAATGCCGCAAGGGTGTTTCAAGGATAGGGCAGTTATCCTGACAAAGCACGCCAATCACTCTGATTTTTCCGCTTGCCATATCCTTTACATCAAACGCGCCCGGCAGGCGTAATTGACGACCAACAGCTTCAGAGACTTCGAATTCAGGTGAGATAATATGGTCAATCGGCATATTTTCAGGCGAATAAAGTGATTTTACATCTGGGTCCAAATAAGACCGAGAGCGAATACGCGCTATCTTGGTAGGTGTTTTGAAAATGGTATGGGCTACCTGACAGGCAACCATATTAATTTCATCAGATTCTGTCACGGCAATCAGCAGGTCAGAATCAGCAAGGCCAGCGCGCGCAAGAATGTTAGGGTGCGAAGCAACCCCCTCAACAGCACCAACATCCGCATGTTCGGTAATCCACTGAATTTTTTCAGGGTCGCTGTCAACAACTGTGACATCGTTTTGTTCAGTAGCCAGATGACGCGCAATGGCGCTGCCAACAATACCGGCGCCGCAAATAACGATTTTCATCAAGAAACCTCTACAGAGTTACTGTTAAGCTCAGTATATGCGCATCTTCTGAAGCAATAAACATTCTCTCACGGCAAACTGCCACTTACTCTCAGCGAAACTCGCACCACCATATTGATTTTTACATGATACGCAAGCATGCGCGCCATTTTAGCGCTTGTTAGGATGTTGCAAGACCGAGCGATTTTAACTTTCTATGAAGGGCTGAGCGTTCCATGCCAATAAATTTGGCCATATGCGAAATATTACCATCAAACCGGTCAAGCTGGGCGCGCATATATTCAATTTCAAAGGATTCCCGCGCTTCACGCAACGGCAACGATAAATTGCGTTGTAGTAAATTGACATCAATATCACTGTCATCTGCCGTTATCTCGTGGGGCAGAGCATCAACACCAAGTGGCTCATCTCCTGCCTTATCTGACATAATCATAATAGTTTCGATCACGTTCCTTAGCTGGCGAACTGAACCTGGCCAGCCATATGACCGCATAGCATTTAACAGATCATCGCCTAACTTTACAGGCGGGCAGCCCAATAATCCGGCAAATTCGGTAACGAAATGCCGGGCAAGCGGGGTAATATCCTCACGCCGGGCTGATAATGGCGGCACAGATACAGATACAACACCAAGCCGGTAATATAAGTCTTCGCGTAATGTCTGCGCTGCAATCGCGCTCGCAAGGTCATGACTGGACGCCGAGACAACCCGAACATCGGTTGTAACAGGATGGCTGCCCCCTACTCTGCGGAAATGCTGTTCCGTCACGGCGCGAATAAGCTTACTCTGCGTATCAACGGGCAAATCGCATATTTCGTCAAAATACAGCGTTCCTTTATGAGCCTGCTCGAACAGTCCTATGACACGTCTATTGGCGCGCCCGCCCTCGGAGCCAAACAGAGCACTATCAGCGTTACTATCTGAGAGCCGGGCACAATGTGCTACAATAAAGGGGCCGTCTGCTCTGTCTGAATTCTGATGCAAAACCCGCGCTGCCAATTCTTTTCCCGAACCTGAAGGGCCGGTAATCAGAACCCGACTGGATGTTGCTGCAACGCGCTCAAGGGCTGCCTGAAGCTGCCGGATGCCGCTTGATTGGCCTACCAAGGCAGGCACAGCATCACTTCCGGTCTTAGCGCGCAGAATAGCGTTTTCGCGGGCAAGCCGGCTTTGCTGCAAGGCACGCTTGACCGTCAATAACAAACGTTCTGCTTTAAACGGCTTTTCAATGAAATCATGGGCACCGCGCTGGATAGCCTGCACAGCTGTTTCGATTGTGCCATGCCCTGAAATCATCAAGACAGGTACTTCAGGATAGAAATCATTGCACCAGCTCAAAACTTCCAGACCATCCATATCAGAATCGCGCATCCAGATATCAAGGATAACACAAGAAGGAGGACGAGATGAGATAACGTCACGCGCTTCGGCAGCATTTGCGGCCTGAACGGTTGCAAAGCCTTCATCTTCGAGCGTGAAAGCGATGAGTGAGCGAATATCGCGCTCATCATCTACAATCAGGATTTCAGCATTCATGCGTCGCTCTCCTGTTTATGGTCACTCAACGGCAAGACAAGACTAATTTCAGCCCCGCCAACCGCCGATGAGCCAAGATGAATATTACCGCCATGATCTGTCATGATTTTCTGCACAATCGCGAGCCCAAGTCCCGTCCCCTTTGAGCGTGTTGTCATATAAGGCTCAAGGAAACGCGAAATATCTCCTGCCGGAAACCCTGGGCCATTATCGCCCACTATTATCCGAGCCTCTGCATCACTACAATGCAATCCTAAAACAATCTCTGCATCTGCCTTGCCATTTTCAATCAGACTTTCTGATGCATTCTGAATAACGTTCGTTAGAGCCTGCCGCAGCATACCAGGGTCAGCATTCACAAACACATCCCCCCCATCTTCTGGAAAATCGGTCCGCAATATGACTGATTTGTCGGTGCCGAACAAGGTTGCATGTTCCTCTACAATACGACGCAAACAGACCTGCCTGAAGGATGGCGCCGGCATACGGGCAAATTGTGAGAACTCATCAACCATACGGCCAATATCACCAACCTGCCGGCTGATGATGGTAAGATATTCTCCGAACCGTTCTGCATCCCTCTCATTATCAGGGGTAAATTTCTTTTTCAGCCTGTCAGTTGCCAAGGCTATTGGTGTCAGCGGGTTTTTGATTTCATGTGCGATACGGCGCGCTACATCCGACCATGCTGCTTTTCGCTGGGCAACCTGTAATTCGGTAATATCATCAAACGTAACCACATAACCAACAAGCCGGCCTTCAACCTTCTCACCTGTTGCTCTGGCATGAAGGGAGCGAATAGTTCCCTCAACATTCAGCTCAATTTGGGTTTCATTCCGACGCGTGGATTTAGATGATACAGACGATAGTAATGAGCCAAATTCAGGCACAATTTCTGAGAGCTTTTTGCCAAAAATATCAGATAGGTTTCTGCCAAGCAGTCGGCATGCCGCCTGATTAGGAAGCGTGACCACCCCATCTGCATCAAGCCCGATAACCCCCGATGAGACACCGCCAAGCACAGCTTCGGTAAATTCTCGGCGTGTATCAAGCTGGCGATTGGCTTGAACAAGCTGTTCTCGCGACCCTGAAAGCTCATCAAGCATCCGGTTAAAACTTGCACCAAGCTGGGAAATTTCATCAACCGCCTCCTGTTCTGGTACCCGCAATCGCAAATTACCTGTCCGAACCTTATCAGCCACGGACATAATGCTGACCAGAGGAACAGCAATCGAATTCGCAAGCTTCAAGCCCAGCCACAAAGAGGACAGTAATAAGAGTAACGCAACAACAGCAAAGATCACAGCAAGGCTGATCTGCAAATCAAATTGCCGCAAAGATAAAAGCTGATAATCAGACGCTGCAACCTTCGTACGGTTAAGGGCATCAAGCACTTTTGCATCAATGAAACGACCAACAAGCAGGTAAGCATCAACAAAACTATTCAATTTTACAATGGCTTGCAGCTTGTTATTGCCTTCATTGGTAATGATAACAACCTCTCCCCCACGCGCGCGCTCAACAAGATCATCTGTGAGAGAGGAGAATGTGAGAGAAAATGCAAATTGTGACTTCGCCAGAATTTGACCTGTTCCATCTATGATAACAGCTTCTGACAAATTACGAATGGCTGTCTGATTATTGATGTAATCATTGAGCTGTACCCTGTTGTTGATAAGACGCGGTGCTTCGCGATTTACATCATTTGCCATTGTCAAAAGCTGGCCACGCACGGAGCTTGAATGTTCTTCAAAATAGGAATCTGCTATCTGAACAGATTCAGATACCGCTGTAGAAATCCGCTCGGCAAACCAGCCGCGCAAGGAATAATCCAGAATGGAAATCGCAAATATCGCTAGCAGAATAGCCGGAATAGCTGTGATACCGCCAAACAGAAGGGCAAGCCTAAGATGTAGCTGCGAGCCTGCCAGCTTCTGTTTTCGTTCCGCCCAGAGCCGTATCATCTGACGTCCGATAAAAAATATCAGGAACAAGGTGATAAAAAGGGCAATGCCGAACACAGACAGAATAAAATCAGATTGCGTTGAAATATCCGATATCCCTGACAAGGTCAGATAGATAATAACGCCAAGAGCAAATGTAAGCAGAATGATGAGATAGACAAATCTGTCCTTATCGACCCAAAACTGCAAAAATTGCCGCATTGCATCAAGGAAATGCCAGTATAATTTGCCTGGCTGCCTATCTGTCCTAGTCTGTTTTATCATTATCCCCCCGCGCGATAATCAGCTCGGCGTGAAGAGATATTCAAGTCTCTAATCTTTTTGCGCAAGGTGTTTCGGTTCAAACCAAGAATATGAGCTGCTTTTATCTGATTGCCTTTGGTAAAATAGAGCGCTGCTTCGATAAGAGGACGCTCCACCTCAGAAACAATGCGTTTATGCAATCCTGCCGCCGGCGCCTCGCCTTTCAAGGCAGCAAAATAGCGTTTTATATGGTGGCCAGCATCATCACCAAGACTATTTGTGGGGCGCACATCTGCTTGAGCTTGCGATGCGTTCATTTCATGCGAAAAGCTGTCAGGAGACAAGGTTGTATCATTATTGGAGATAAACATCCGGCGTATCAGATTTTCTAGCTCACGCACATTACCCGGCCAATGATAGGATTGCAGATACCCAACAGCATCTGCTGATACCTGACGCTGGGTGTCAAATTCCTGATTAAACTGCTCACAGAAATGGCTGGCAAGCTGGCCAATATCTTCTAGCCGGTCACGCAACGGCGGCACCTTCAAGACGCCAACAGACAAATCAAAGAATAGGTCTTCGCGAAACAACCCCTGATCGACTAGAAGTTTTAGATCAAGGTGGGTACCAGCAATGATACGTGGTGCTTTTTTCTCATCATCAGGCGCACGGCCACTTTCCATCCGTCGCGCAAGGCTCATCTGAGCCTCGGATGATAATCCTTCTATGCCATTAATAAACAGACTGCCGCCTTCTGATTTATGATAAAGCCCCTCAGCGCCAAACAGGATTTCATCATGGGCTGTTGCGGGCAGCTGGGACAGCGACACGGTCTCAAACACATGATGAGACGCCTGCCCCATTTCGTGAAGCGTACGGGCAATCAGAGGCTTTCCAGACCCCGTTTCAGCTTTGATAAGAACAGGAACAGACTGGGATGACAGACGCGCTAAAAGCTTAAATGTATTCTGCATTGTTGGCGATTTTCCCATTAAAGCAGGGGAAATCGACGCCGGCATATTCACAGTAACATCTGCAGACGGCATATTAGGCTGTTCTGAGAGAGCTTGTTCAACGACAGCAATCAGCTGTTTAAGCTCAAAGGGTTTCGGCAGATAGTCAAAAACCCCACTTTGCTGGGTTTTAATGGCGGTAAGAAGATTGGCCCGCGCACTCATCACGATAATCGATAAATCTGGACGGCGTTCTTGCAGACGCGGCAACAGCTCAAGCGCATCACCATCTGGAAACCCAACATCGGTAATCAGCAATGTACCACGGCCTGATGTAGCAATATCCCACATCCCAGCCGCTGTTGTTGCAGCCCCAACCTGATACCCCTGCTTAGTCAGAGCATGAACGATAACAGTCCTGACTGTTTTATCATCATCAGCAACAATGATTTGGGGAAGACGCGGCATTAACGGGCTCCTGCCGGCTGGCGCGGGCGCCGACCGGTTACATGTGATGGTATCGGCAGGTTCACCGTAAAACAGGTGCCTGCTGGCAGTGTATCCACACTCACAGCACCGCCATGGTCAGCAACAACACTCGCAACCATAGCAAGCCCTAGACCAGACCCATTCTGCTTTCCAGAAATAAACGGCTCAAAGATATAGTCATGCAGCTCTTCTGGGATGCCTGACCCATTATCTTCAATTTCAATCTGCAAGGGTAAATGTACTTGAAAGCTCTGAGATGTACTCAGATAACGTGATAAATTATAAGATGTTGTAAGTTTTAATATACCTTTTTTATCAGTTGCTTCTGAAGCATTCTTAAATAGATTTAAGAAGCATTGAACAAGCAGTTCAGGGTCGGCATCAATATTTGGTAGGGACGGGTCATAATGACAGTTAATATCAAGATGTCGGCCGAATGATGCCTTTGTTATACGGATGCAATGATCCAGTATTTCATGGATATTTACATCCTTTAACTGCACCGGCATATCGGATGATAAATTTTCAATTCTATTCAGTAGGGCTGTAATTCTATCCGCTTCGGTAACGATCATACTGCTAAGCTCACGGCTTTCCTCTGGAACCTCTGATTCGAGAAGCTGGGCCGCCCCTTTGATACCGGCAAGAGGATTTTTTACTTCATGTGCAAGAAGAGATGTCATTTTTGACATTGAAAGAGCCGCACTTTTTACTGTGTTCTGAGCCGCAAGCTGGTCTGAGAGACCCTGCTCCTGCAACGTCACAAGAACAGCGCCCCGTTCCTCAATATTATCACTCACAGGCAGGGGCGTTACTTGAATGGCAGCATTGCGAACCCCAAATTTTGGACTAATCAGACGCAACGATTTGTCACTAACAGGGCGCTCAGACTGGCGCGCACGTCTGACAAGCGAGAAAAACGGGCTGTCAGATATCAGCAGTTCAGACATTTGCAGAGAAACAAGCATTGCCTGACTGCTTTGAAAAAACCCTTCTGCTGCGTGATTGAGCCACAAAAACCTATCATTTTCATCAAGCATAAAGACAGGAAATGGCAGAATATCCATCATCTGCTTATCAGCTGGCAGGCGCCCGTGACGCTGTTCACGTCTGTTCTGTTCATTTGATGTAACCATCTATATTACGCTGCCATTTCTTCTTCATCTGCAAAATAGCGATCAAGTGCCGTGATAAGCTCATCAGGCGTATCGCATGACAGGGCTGTTGCCCGTAATACTGCAGAACGCGGCAGATTATCAGCATAGCACGCCATATGTTTCCGAAATAGTTTGAGAGCCCTGTCTCCATAATCATGAAGCATGTCATCAAGGTGAGTGCGGATTAAATTATGGCGTGTTGTTGGCGTAGGCGTAGAACGAATAGGCCTGCCAGACAGGCTATCAGCCATCTGCGCTAATATCCAAGGCTGGCCTTGGGCGCCGCGGCCAACCATCACTCCAACAGCACCGGAAGCGTCCCGGGCCTCATGCGCATCAGCACAACTGCAGATATCGCCATTCACCAAAACAGGTAGACTAACAGCCTCTACCGTACGCCGGATATCATGCCAATCAGCCTCGCCCTTATACATTTGTGTCCTTGTGCGTCCATGAACCGCCAGAAACCTGATACCTGCCGCCTCGGCACGCTGTGCAATCTCAGGCGCGTTTCGGTTTTCATCATTCCACCCAAGCCGCATTTTCATGCTCACCGGAACACTGACAGCCTTCACAACGCCTTCAAATATATCAGACGCACTCACAGGAAACTGCATCAAAGCTGAACCAGACAATTTACCAGTGACCTTTTTCGCAGGGCAGCCCAGATTAATATCAATAATCGCAGCTCCCATTTGCTCAGCCATGCGGGCGGCTTCTGCCATCATTTCAGGGTCCCATCCGGCTATCTGAATAGAAAGCGGACTTTCATCACGCGCCGAGCCCTGCCATTTTTGAAGCTCGCGGCGCACATCATTTAACACAGCGTGACTAGCCACCATTTCAGACACCACAAGACCGCCACCTGCACGACGCACCGCGCGGCGGAACGGTCTGTCTGTTATTCCAGACATTGGGGCGAGAACGACATTATCACAGTCGCCAACAGCATTTTTTCCCAGTAATGTTGATAGAAATGACGGCATAAGAAAACTGTTTCATTAGTCAAAATACAAATTAATAGCCTAAATTATGGGCATTTTTTGAGAATAAAGCCATGGTTTTTTGAAGAAACACTGTGGCACCCCCCATAAACCGCTTAAATATTAGGCATTAATTATATAAAGATGTGTGCCTGACGAGGAGACCTGAGCTGTGCGTTGGGAACATCACTTACTCTCATGATTCGTGCTTTTTCTTGCAGAATAACACGCTGTCCGGCATGAACAGCATAACACTCATTTTTTTCGCCGCACCCTTGGCCTCACCCTTGTTAGAAAATGCCTGATGCAAAGATGAATAAGTCTGAAACACAAATGCCTATTGATATTCTTATCCTTGCTGCTGGCACAGGGTCACGGTTTGGCAAAGATACCCCCAAGCAGTTTGTTGAAATTGACGGTTTATCCCTACTGCACCACGCCTGCACAAGCGTTGCGGGCTGGCCTGCCTGCAACAGTCTGACTATCTGCTACCCAGAAGCGGGGCTGAGCCCGCAGCAGACGGCCGAGCTTGATAGTCTTGCCGAGCTGATTGGCCGTCCCATTCACCGTGTTGCAGGCGGCAGCAGACGCGATATATCAGTGCATCATGGCCTCCAGCATATTTTTGCTACATCAGGCGCTACATCTAGGCTGGTAATGATCCATGACTGCGCCCGCCCCTTTGTGCCCCACGCTGTGCTAGACAGGCTTCTGGATGCCTATCATGCACAGGATAAATCAGGGTATCTGGGTATCATTCCTGTAATGCCGGTCACAGATACCATCAAGGCTGTGGATCAGAGCCCTGAGGCAGGCATAAACACTGTTAGCCATACTATGGACCGAAACGCTCTGGTGCGGGTTCAGACGCCGCAATTATTTCAGCTATCAGACATCCTGCAGTTGCATAATGATTTTGCAGCGCGCCAGCCTGCTGATACCACAGCATTACCAACAGATGATGCCAGCCTTATGGAACAGGCCGGCGGTCTCATCCTTACCGTTGAGGGTGCTAGCTTACT
The DNA here is from genome assembly GCA_002387605.1 of Alphaproteobacteria bacterium UBA4588. Taxonomy (GTDB): domain Bacteria; phylum Pseudomonadota; class Alphaproteobacteria; order Puniceispirillales; family Puniceispirillaceae; genus UBA4588. Next base: position 80,098 of record DGJU01000027.1, read on the forward strand.
TGAAAAAATTACCTATCGCGACGACCTTGCCAGACTATCAGCCGAGGCAGGCTTTTATCAGAAGGGGCAGGATATGCCGATTTTCATTCCACGCGTTGCAACTGGCTATGATGTGCATAAATTTTCTAAGACAGAACCCGGACCGGTTATGATTTGCGGTGTTGCTGTCCCGCATGCGGTAAATGTTACAGCTCATTCAGATGGTGATGTTGGGCTTCATGCGTTATGTGATGCAATTTTTGGGGCATTGGCTGATGGCGATATCGGGTCTCATTTTCCGCCAAGTGATGAGCGCTGGCGTGACGCAACCTCTGACCAGTTTTTGGCGTTTGCCTGCAATCGTGCCCATGCGGTAGGTGCACAGATAAGCAATCTTGATGTTACCCTTATCTGCGAGCAACCCAAAATTACCCCTCACAGAGACGCTATGCGGACCAGAATAGCTGAGATATGCGCCCTTCCTGTTAGCCATATATCGGTAAAAGCAACCACCAGCGAAGGGCTTGGCTTTACCGGACGCCGTGAGGGCATAGCCGCTCAGGCAACAGCAACACTTCTGCTGCCCGTTATACAAGAGGGGAGCAGCAAAAGCTGATGTCTGTCATGGATAAACTGCTACAGGCCATCGCAACCCTTGGTCCAATTGGAAAGCTACCGGCTCCCGGAACAGCTGGGTCTGTTGTTGCGGTAATAACAGGTCTTTATCTGATGTCATTTGGGCCTCTTATTCTTGGGTTTGGCTGTCTTATCGTCCTTGTTATCGGCACGATTGCGAGTGAGCATTACACCCGCATAACCGGCCGTAAGGACCCCTCAGAGGTCATCATTGATGAAGTTGCTGGGCAATGGTCTGTTTTGCTGTGCATCCCTTATGGAACACCGGATATGCTGATTTGGGTTGGCGCAGGGTTTCTGCTATTTCGATTTTTTGATATTGTAAAACCACCGCCGGTTAGTACAGCTGAAGCATTGCCCGGCGGGATTGGGATTATGGCAGATGATATGGTTGCCGGCACATTGGCAGGTATCTGCCTTCTCATCCTGTCCTACCTCACAGGAAACCCCCTCTTCTAGCGCGTTCATTAAGGATACAAGATGTCAGAGACACATAGATTAGCTGAACAGCTCGTAGCAGACCTTGTCGCCCAAAACAGAACGCTGACAACAGTTGAATCCTGCACCGGCGGATTAGTATTTGTCACAATGACAGATATTGCCGGCTCTTCTGCTGTTATGGAACGCGGCTTCATTACCTATAGCAATCAGGCAAAACAAGACCTTGTCGGCGTGGCAGAAGAAACGCTTATCGCGCATGGCGCTGTCTCAGAAGAGGTTGCCGCAGAAATGGCTGTTGGCGGATGCCGTCATAGCACAGATGGCGCGATTGCTGTTGGGCTGACAGGAATAGCAGGGCCAGGAGGCGGCAGTTCGGCCAAACCGGTTGGGCTGGTCTATATTGCGGTTGCTGATACAGCGCGGTGCACAGTCATAAAGCATCATTTTGACGGCGACCGTACAGCTGTGCGGTCTGCGGCAGTTGCAGCGGCACTGGCTCACATTAGTGATTTTATCGGGTAAACGAGGGCGCCTGCAAAACAGCAGTTCCTGCTAGGCGTTGTTTCCATCACGGCTAGATGCAGAAATTTGCGGTGTATAAAGCACATCTGCGCGGGCTTCAAATGCGCCAACCATTCTGCGAACCGCTTCGGTAAACAAACTTTCGATAACCGTCTGCAAAATCCGCGATTTAAATTCGAAATCAACATAGAAATCAATCATACAGCCATCGTGATGGGGCAAGAATGTCCATGTATTTTTCAGATATTTAAAGGGACCTTCTGCATAATCTACTTGAATTTTTAAGGCTGCTTTATCGAGCTGAACATGCGAGGTAAATTGCTCTCTGAACATCTGAAACCCAATAATGAGATCCGCCACTAGCTTGTCTTCACTGCGCGTTTTAACGCGTGATGCAAGACACCATGGCAGAAACGCCGGATAATGCTGAACATCAGCAACAAGCTGAAATAGCTGTTCAGGAGTATGGCGAATAATCCGATTTTCGCTATGGATAGTCATACCAGAAGCCCCTGTATATTAACCTGCCACGAGCTGAGCAGTGCGGGCATCACGCAATGCCGCAAAATCAGCATCAGCATGATATGACGAGCGTGTCAGAGGGGTTGAGGCCATCATAAGGAAGCCTTTTGCCTGTCCGGCATCCGCATAATGCGTAAACTGTTCTGGTGTTACGAACCTGTCGACTTCTGCATGTTTTGGGGTTGGTTGCAGATACTGGCCTATGGTCATGAAATCGACCTGAGCTGCGCGCAAATCATCCATTACTTGGGATACTTCGCTATCATCTTCGCCCAACCCTACCATAATACCCGATTTGGTAAAAATAGACGGGTCCATCTTTTTCACATCTGCCAGTACCGACAGAGAATGAAAATAGCGGGCACCGGGACGAACAGACGGATAAAGGCGCGGCACAGTTTCCATATTATGATTAAACACATCAGGGCGCGCTTCAACGACGATTTCCACGGCCCCTTCTTTGCGCAGAAAATCAGGCGTTAACACTTCGATTGTTGTGGTTGGAGACTGGGCGCGAATAGCTGTAATTGTCTCAGCGAAATGACGCGCACCGCCATCATCAAGATCGTCTCTGTCAACTGATGTAATAACAACATGGGCAAGACCAAGTGTGGCAACAGCACGGGCAACATTTTCAGGCTCATGCGGATCAAGCAGGTCAGGCCGGCCGGTTGCAACATTACAGAACGCACAAGCACGCGTACAAATAGAGCCTAAAATCATCATTGTTGCGTGTTTCTGGGCCCAGCACTCACCAATATTCGGGCACGCTGCTTCCTCGCATACCGTAACAAGGTTTAGCTCACGCATCAGTTTTCTGGTTTCGGTAAAAGCACCGGCGGCAGGCGCTTTCACGCGCAACCATTCAGGACGGCGCGGCTGTGGCTTATCAGGGTTACGACGCTTTTCGGGGTGTCGCTGCGCCCCTTTAGTCAGATTTGGTGTCGGCATAACAGCTCACTTCGCTCAACTTTGGCTTTTCCTTAGATGATATAGTACTCGCACAGCCCTTCTGCATGTGCAAATTGTCGCGCTTGATGAGCAACCCATGATCTTAGAAATGTATCGCTCTGTCATACGCATCCAGAACAGATTCATGCATTGCCTCAGACAAGGTCGGATGCGGGAAGATAGTATGCATTAACTCAGCTTCAGTTGTCTCAAGCGAGCGGGCAACAACATATCCTTGGATAAGCTCAGTCACCTCTGGGCCTATCATATGAGCCCCAAGCAGAGCGCCTGTCTTTGCATCAAAAATTGTCTTGATAAGACCTTCATCATCACCAAGCGCAATCGCCTTACCATTCGCAAGAAAGGGGAATTTACCGACCTTTATCTCATAGCCGGCTTGCTTTGCTTTGGTTTCAGTCAGGCCAACTGATGCAACCTGTGGGCGGCAATAAGTACAGCCTGGCACAGAATTATCTTCAATCGGATGAACATGTTTCATACCGGCAATCTTCTCGATACAGATAATACCTTCATGGCTTGCTTTATGGGCGAGCCATGGTGCGCCTGTCACATCACCAATAGCATACAAGCCTGCTTCACCCGTCGCGCCATAACCATCAGTGACAATATGACCTCGATCCAGCTTCACCTTAGTTGCCTCAAGGCCTATATTTTCAGAATTACCAACAATACCAACAGCCATAATAACGCGCTCTGCAACTAATTGCTGTTTTGCACCGCCAGTTTCGATATCAGCTGCAACCCCTTGGGAGGTTTCTTTTAGCCCCAATAATTTTGCAGAAGTCAGAATTTTAATGCCACGTTTTTCAAATGACTTTTGCGCCAGCGCCGAAATCTCTTCATCTTCGGCATTCAGAATACGGTCAAGATACTCAACAATCGTAACCTCAACGCCCATATCCTGATAGAAGCTGGCAAATTCAACACCAATCGCGCCAGAGCCAACCACAATCAGAGATTTTGGCATTTTTTCCGGCACCATAGCATCTTTATAAGTCACAATACTGCTACCGTTTGGCTCAATACCCGGCAGGGCGCGCGCTCTGGCACCGGTTGCAATGATGATATGTTTGCCAGTCAGGCGGGTCTCGCTTTTACCGGTCACAGAAAGTACCCAGTTTGCGCCTGATTTTCCGGCTAGTTTGGCAGTGCCGTCAAACACAGTAACCTTGTTCTTTTTCAGAAGATGACCAACACCTGATGATAGACGGGAGGCAACCCCTCTGGAGCGCTCGACAACCTTTTTCAAGTTTACGCTCACAGTGCCAGACACCTCGATACCAAAATCAGCCGCATGCTCGATATTATGCTTGATTTCAGCCGCACGAAGCAGTGCTTTGGTTGGAATACAGCCCCAATTCAGGCAAATACCGCCAAGATGTTCGCGCTCGACAACAGCTGCCGACATGCCAAGCTGGCTTGCACGGATGGCTGCAACATAGCCCCCCGGCCCGCCGCCAATTACAATTACATCAAACTCAGTTTTCTGTGCCATGAGAGACTTCCTGACCTTTATTATCGTTTGCAAAGACGCATAAGCACCCAAAGCTGGTGCTTTTGCGATGCTATATTACAGCAGCATCATTACCGGATTTTCAATTGCAGCCTTAAATGCCTGCATCCAGCGTGCCCCCAGCGCGCCATCCACAATCCTGTGGTCAGCTGATAAGGTGACAGACATGACAGTTGCAACCGCAAGCGCGCCCTGTTTGACAACCGGACGTTGTTCACCTGCACCAACGGCTAGAATCGCGCCTTGCGGCGGGTTGATAACAGCTGCAAATTCACGAATGCCAAACATCCCCAAATTTGAAATGGTGAAACTGCCGCCTGAATATTCAGACGGGTCAAGCTTGCCAGAACGTGCCCGGCCAGCAAGATCAACTGCTTTTCCAGCAATTTCAGACAAGCTCAGCTTATTTGCCCCATGAATTACAGGTGTGACGAGCCCGCCATCAACCGCAACAGCCATGCAGACATCAGCCTGATCATAGTATCGGCAGCCCTCTTCTTCATAACAGCCATTCACATCCGGCACCGTCATCAGCGCATAAGCTGCTGCTTTGATAACCATATCATTGACGGAAATTTTTACCCCTTCAGGGGCATTTTCATTCAATGATTTACGGGCAGAAAGCAGTGTATCAATCTCACAATCAACGGTGAGGTAGAAATGCGGGGCTGTCTGTTTGGAGTATTGCAGACGCTCAGCTATCACGCGGCGCATCGCATTGTGCGGCACAAAGCGCGAACCAGCTTCGGCTATCACAGCAGAACCGGTAGCTACAGGCGCTGTAATGCCGCGCGCAACAGCTTCTTCAACATCAGCCCGTATAATCCGGCCATGCGGTCCAGTGCCTGTTAACGCGGCTAAATCAACACCATTATCACCAGCAATGCGCCGGGCAAGCGGGCTTGCAAAGATACGGGTTCGCGATCCAACAGCAGGAGAGACTGGCCCAGAGACTGG